>JAFATZ010000222.1 GCA_019243675.1 Ktedonobacteraceae bacterium
AGAGGCGAGTTGGCACTGCAGGCGCATATCATCCTGAATAGTGTCAGGGTTCCCCAGTAGGCGATGATGCACAGTAGCACGGTCAGTGGGACTGGGAAAAGTCGAAAGCAACGTTTCATAGCTCTTTTGCTCTTCGTCCGTCCAATCAAAGCTAGCTATCTCAAGCCGTGGCTGCTGAGACAAAGTGATTTCGTTGGCAAAGCGCAGAGAACACGCTTTAAACTGACTTCCGACCGGAAGCCCTTGCGGTGTTGGCGCACGTTGCACCTCGACGTGATTATCATCATTGAACAGAACGCACCAGCCTCCAGAGTCAGCAGGATCTGCTCCAAAAGTTTCTTGCTGAGCATCATAGAAGAACCAGAGCATGCCACTGTGCGGCAACACACCGTTTACATCATATTGGCGCATGTCTTCGAGGCGTATCTGTGCAATGAAGGATTGGTGCAGACCCTTCCATTGCGGCCAGTCTATACCAGTTGGCAGATCAGGAACTCCCCCCAGCCTCGACGCTCCAACTTCTAAGGCAGATACATCGACGGGCATGGCATACAGTCGAATCGAGGCGCGTGATATCAGGTCAATGTCTTTTACCACCCGTGAGAGTCCTGCTGCAACAAATGCAGCCTGAACAGCAGCTTTGTCCATAGAGACCTCCACCAAGTTCTCATTATTCCCATGCAGTATCGTAGCCATGTGAGAGCACCGAGAGGTTACCAATCTGGAAGTTTCTCTCCAACATTATACTCCAGACAACGTCCGCCATGCGCTGGCTGCAATCCAAACAGTACTAGCATCTATGAGGGCGGCTCCAAAGGGCTGACCTAGACCAGAGTCGAGGAAGCTGATCGGTCCGAGCAGCACGACCGCAATCCGCAAGTCGGTGTCCGCTAGCTTTGGCAGGAAGCCGGAGCGGGCGACCGCGAACGTATTTTCGAGACTTGACGATGAGTTCCCGAACTGGTATAATGCAGTCGTTATGACGGTTTGCATGGCATGGAACAGACTGCTCGCCTATCCTGTTCCCCAGTAAAGATGCTAAAGAGTTCTGAGCAATCCTCTCTAGACTACTCTCTTCCTGCACACACGTTCGTATCTGCTATCAGTTGGCGGCATTGCTCCCGTATCCTACGGCCTGCTTCTGGTACTCCCTCTCGGCACTGTGTCGGCAGGGAACTGTAGCGTGCCCACAAGGGGGCACATTGGCCGAAAGGACTTTTTTTTATGCCGTCTTTTTATGACTTCCCTTTGCAACGTGCAACGCAAGCGGCGTTAGCAAACATGGGGATTACAGAGCCGACGCCTATTCAGGCCGAGGCAATTCCAGTACTGCTCGCGGGCAATGATGTGGTGGGACAATCAGCAACAGGCTCGGGCAAGACACTCGCCTATGGCATTCCCCTGGTGGAAAGAGTAGCTAAACATACCCGTGTAGTACAGGCACTCGTACTCATGCCAACCCGTGAGCTGGCTATCCAGGTACACGCTGTGCTAGACAAGTTGGCAGCGAGTCGGCGGCTTTCGACAGCATTGCTGGTCGGCGGCCGGGCCTATGGCAGTCAACTCTCAGCGCTACGATATGGAGCGCAGATTGTCATAGGTACACCAGGACGAGTGAAGGACCATCTTGATCGTGGTACTTTAGTACTGAGTCAGCTACGGATGTGCGTGCTAGACGAGGCAGACCAGATGCTGGATAGTGGTTTCGCCCCAGAAGTTGAAGAGATACTAGCAAGCACGCCTGACAAGCGACACATGGCCCTCTTTTCAGCAACAATGCCAGACTGGATTGCAACCCTAGAGGAAAAATTTCTCAACAATCCGGTCAAGATTAACATTGCACTTCCCATGGGCGTCATTGAGCAGATTGCTTACCAGGTGCCGGGGGGAAAGAAAATGGCTGCACTCTGTACCCTCTTGCATGCTACCAAGGGAGAAAGCAGCCTCATCTTTGGCAAGACGAAGTTCGGTGTCGAGAAGTTAGGAACACAGCTCAGCAGTCTCGGATTTACAGTAGGAACATTACATGGTAACAAGAGTCAGCGCGCACGCGAAGAGGTGCTGCGTGCATTCCGACTCGGACAGGTGCAGACACTCCTTGCCACGAATGTAGCTGCACGCGGTCTGGACATTCAAGGGATTTCTCAGGTCATCAATTATGAACTGCCCGAATCAAGCGATCTTTTTACTCACCGGATTGGCCGCACAGGCAGAATGGGACGACAAGGAAAGGCGATTACGCTGCTGGGGCCATCAGATGTAGGTAAATGGAGGCGTATGGCACGCCGTTTAGGGCAGGAAGTTGTCTTGCAGCGACTCGCTATTGACGAGCAGAGCCTTGTGACACCACCACTCCCACGTCCAGAGGCTCCAAGAACGCAAGAGTTAGAACAGCATGAGAAGCCTCGCCCGCTACGTGACCGCACACATCTCTCGGCAGGTCAACAGCGCGGCAGACAGGCACAACCAGAACATGACGGTGAAAGGGCACCCAGCAAGAAAAGGCGACAGAAAGAGCGTGTTACTAGCGAAACAGCAGAGCGCACACCTGCATGGCAGCTAGAGGACAGTCCCTTGCCAGAACGCCCCTATTCCGGCACCGCAAGCAATGGTAGTAGCGGCAGACATGCACAACCAGAGCGTGACGACGAGAGGGCACCCAGCAAGAAAAGGCGACAGAAAGAGCGTGTTACTAGCGAACCAGCAGAGCGCACACCTGACTGGCAGCTAGAGGACAGACCCTTGCCAGAACGCCCCTATTCCGGCACCGCAAGCAATGGTAGTAGCGGCAG
>JAFATZ010000129.1 GCA_019243675.1 Ktedonobacteraceae bacterium
TCACTAGCAGAGAGCCGAAGTCATCCCCAGAGGGAGCGACTGGGCCTCAGTTGTCGAGACCTTCTACTGTAATGAGTACAGTTACAAACCCCCAGGCGAATAGTGTCCAACTTATGGAAACTTACCAGCAAGGCGATCCCCTACTAAGCACCAAGCTCTATGTGCCGCGTTTGCGTGAGCATCTCGTTGCCCGCTCCCATCTGATTGAGCGACTCAGCCAGGCGATGGAGTGTGCCCTCATCCTCATCTCAGCACCGGCTGGCTTTGGCAAGACCACTCTGCTGGCTCAATGGCTCGCCCAAAGTAGCCTCCCTGTAGCTTGGCTCTCGCTGGATGCGCAGGACAACGACCCCACCCGCTTTCTGTGCTACGTGATTGCTGCTCTGCAGAGGCTCGATTTCCATATTGGCACCACCACACTGGCACTGCCGCACTTCCCCCAACCCGTCCTAGCCGAGACTGTGCTGGCTAGACTCATCAACGACTTAGCCAGCCGCGAGCTAGGGAACTTTGTTCTGGTGTTGGATGACTACCACCTCATTGAGGCAGAGCCTATTCATCGGGGTATTATGTTTCTCTTGGAGCACCTGCCGCCTCAGATGCACCTAGTGCTATCCACACGCGCCGACCCCCCGTTGCCACTAGCACGGTTGCGGGGGCGAGGAAAGCTCAGCGAACTGCGTGCTGCCCAGTTACGCTTCGATGCTTCCGAAGTCGAGGCGTTTGTGAGCGTGAGCGGGTTGGACTTGGCTCCCCAGGATATAGTGGCCTTGCAGAGCCGGACTGAGGGCTGGGTAGCAGGGCTGCAGTTTGCTGCGCTCTCCCTACGCCAGAGCGGCGATCTAGCTGGGTTTGTGACAAGATTCACGGGCAACAATCATCTCGTGCTGGACTATCTCTGTGAGGAAGTGCTCTCACGGCAGTCAGCAGAGATACAGTCATTTCTGTTGTACACCTGCATCCTAGAGCGCCTGAACGGACCACTCTGTGATGCTACTCGAGGTCGCGGTGGAAGTCAGGCCATGTTGGAGAGCTTGGAGCGTACAAATGTGTTCTTGGTCTCGCTAGACGACGAGCGAGGCTGGTACCGCTACCACCATCTATTTGCTGAAGTGTTGCGCAACTTCCTGCAGCGAACAGAATCTGAGCTGTTGCCCGAACTGCACCGTAGAGCTAGTGTCTGGTACCAGCAGCAGGGATTGGTCGTTGAGGCCGTGCAGCATGCGCTGGCAGCCCCCGATCTGGAGCGTGCCGCCGATTTGATCGAACAAGATGGCCTGACAGTGTCAGGTTGGGGGAAGGTTCACACAGTGCTCGGCTGGCTGGCCCTCCTGCCCGATGCGCTGATGGACGCACGTCCCCGCCTGTGTACCACCCATGCCTTCATGTTGGCGATTACCTATCAGTTACAGGCAGCCAAGGCTCGCTTGCAGGATGCCGAGCTCGGTCTTGAGTTCGACGCGCCTGCCCAGCAGGTTCGCACCATCCAGGGGCAGGTAGCCACGTTGCGTGCATTCATTGCCCACTACGACGGAAATCTTGTGGGCAGTGTCGCGCTCTCGTATCAGGCACTTGCCTTGCTGCCAGAGATGGAGGTGCTCTGGCGTGCGGCTGCCATGGTGTATGCGGCCCATACCTACCTAGTCAGTGGGGACGTGACGGCCCAGCGTGAAGGCTTGCTTGTGGCAAACATTGCGCCTGTGCGTGCCTTAGGTAGCCTAGCTTTGCTCCTGAGAAGTCTCACTCTGCTGGCTCGGCTGCAAGGACTGCAGGGGCGGCTCCATCGTGCCATTAGCACCTATGAGCAGGGGGTGCAGGAGATCGGAGGACAAGAGGTGCTCAAGGTGCTGCCCAGCGGCCCTGCCTACTGCTTCGGTCTGGGCAACCTGTTGCGTGAGGGGAACCGTCTGGAGCAGGCCGAACGCCTGCTGTTGCAGGGGATAGAGTTGCTGAGTGGACCCCTGATGCTGTTCGGAGATGATGTCCTGCTGGGCTATACGGCTCTGGCGCGTCTGCACCAAGCACGCAGCGACTACAGCAAAGCATTGGCCACTCTGGACACCTTCATGCAGATAGCTGGCCAGTGTCACTTCGTTCCCTGGCTGCTCACCTCTGCTCTGGCGATGCGGGCACAGATTGAGCTAGCTTGTGGCAACCTACCAGCAGCCAGTCAGTGGGCAGAGCAGTGTGGTCTCTCTCTCGAAGATAAAGAACTGAGCTATCTACGCGAGCGAGAGTACTTAACGCTGGTACGGGTGTACATTGCCCAGGCGAGAGCACTGCATACACAAGACAGTAGCCGGGTACAGAGCGTACTGGCTCAGGTGCTGCTCTTGCTGGAGCGGCTGCGTGAGCAGGCAGAGAGCAATGCCCGCATGAATAGTCTCATTGAGATGCTCATTCTGCAAGCACTGACTTTACAAGCGCAAGGCAAACATGCCAATGCGCTGAAGGCGCTAGAACGTGCATTGCTGTTGGCCGAACCAGAAGGGTACATGCGTCTGTTCCTCGACGAAGGTACGCCACTGGTCGCGTTGCTACGGCGAGCTTTTGCTAAAGGCATCACAGTGAGCTATGTATCGAGCTTATTAACTGCCTCTGGCGAACAGGTTAGTAACCATCAGCAGGTCACACGCTCTGAGCCGCTGCTAGAATCACTCACTCAACGCGAGCGCGAAGTGTTGGGTCTGTTGATGCAGGGGACATCTAACCGCCAGATGGCCCAGGATTTGGTACTGAGTGTAGGTACTATTAAGAAGTACGTCTATACCATTTGTGGTAAACTGAGGGTGCAGAGCCGCACGCAAGCGGTCATCAAAGCTAGAACGCTCAACTTGTTGTAGCTGATGCAGTAAACCAGTTGCAAGTCAGAAGCCCAAAAGTGTACGCCCTCATCCTTGTAATACTAGTGAATTAAGAGGAACTGCTATGGCGAATACAACCCCGCAGGTTAGCATGACTGAGCGTGTGCCGAATGCCTCTCGGTCAGACTCCTCGTACTCTCTACAGCCGGACAAAGCACACGACCAGACGTTCCTCGCTACCAAATTGTTCATTCCTCCTCCTATGTTGAAGCAGGTGGTCCGCCCTCACCTACTGACTCGGCTTACCGCAGGGGTGCGCGGCCCGCTCACCTTGGTGACAGCTCCTGCTGGCTGGGGGAAGACCACGTTACTCAGTATGTGGCAAGCCGATCCGAGCAGTAATAGTTCTGCTGTTGCTTGGGTTTCGCTGGATGAGGGCGATAACGATCCTGTGCGCTTCTGGACTTACGTCATTACTGCACTCAATACACTATATATCAACGTGGGCGACACAGCCCTGGCTATGCTCAACTCCCCTCAGCCTCCAGCAATGGTGTCAGTCCTCTCTCCTTTGCTCAATGCTCTCGCTGACAATTCCATGGACGCTGTGTTGATCCTGGACGACTATCATATGATTGAGGCTCAGTCGATCCACCAATCGCTGACCTTTCTGCTCAATCATCTGCCACCATGCCTACACCTGCTCCTGGCTACTCGCGCTGACCCTCCGTTGCCTCTAGCGCGCCTGCGTGGGCGGGGGCAACTCACTGAACTACACACAGCCGATTTACGTTTCACCGCTGAGGAAGCCACTGCGTTCCTGACAGAGGTGATGGCTTTGCCACTTCCGGCAGAACACATCATCGAACTAGAGAAGCGCACCGAAGGATGGATTGCTGGTCTGCACTTGGCAGCGTTGGCGATGCGTGACCGTGCCGACCCGCTAAGCTTCATTGCCACGTTCACTGGCAGCAATCGCTATGTGGCGGACTATCTGGTCGAAGAAGTCTTCCTGCAACAATCGCAAGACGTTCAGCGCTTTTTGTCGCAGACGTGTCTGCTCGATCGTCTAAGTGGACCACTCTGTGATGCTATCCAGGGCAGTGATGGAAGTCAGGCCATGTTGGAAGCCTTGGAGCGTGCGAACTTGTTCGTGGTCTCGCTGGACGACGAGCGAGGCTGGTACCGTTATCATCATCTGTTTGCCGACGTATTGCGCAACCGCCTCCGGCAAACACAGGCTGAACTGCTGCCCAAACTGCACCGTCGGGCCAGTGCTTGGTACCAGCAGCACTCTCTGCCCATCGAAGCCGTGCATCATGCGCTAGCAGTCCCCGATTTCGAGTGTGCCGCCGATTTAGTCGAACAGTATAGCATAGGAGTGTTTGGTTGGGGACAGGCCCATACAGTACTTGGCTGGCTGAAGAGTTTACCTGAAGCCCTGGTGCGTACACGTCCTTTCCTCTGTGTTATCCATGCTGTCATGCTGACGGTCACTAGCCAGTTAGAAGCAGCAGAAGCGCGCTTGCAAGATGCCGAACGCCGTCTTGAGGTTGATGATACGCCCCTTGAGCAGAGCCGCACTATCCAAGGTCAGGTGGCTGTGGTGCGTGGCAACATTGTCCGTTTTACTGGTGATGTAGCACGTCATGTCGCTTTCGTACACCGCGCACTTGCCTTGCTGCCAGAGACTGACCTACTCTGGCGTGTTGCTGCTCTGATGTATGCTGCCGATGCCTTCATGGCCAGTGGGGACGTGACGGCTGCAAGTGAAGATTTGCTGGCGACAGTTGTTGCGGGTGCGCGTAGCTCGGGCCACGCGTTTCTCCTACTAATAAGCCTTGATCGTCAGGCTCGATTCTCTATACTGCAAGGCAAACTTCCCCAAGCCGAGAGCATCTATCGTCAGGCGTCGCAGGCAATAAGGGAAGAGGTGATCCAGGTGCTCCCTGGTGGCCCTGCCTACTACTTCAGTCTGGGCAACCTCTTGCGTGAAGGAAACCGTCTGGAAGAGGCCGAACAGCTCGTGTTTCAGGGCATGGAGTTGCTGAGCGGACCGCTGATGGCGTCTGGGGATGATGTCCTGCTGGGCTACACAGCTCTGGCACTTCTCCAGCAGGCACGCGGCGACTACAGCAGAGCAAGGTCCACCCTGGATACCTTCATGCAGATAGCTAGTCAACGGCGCTTCGTCCCTTGGCTCGTCTCGTATGCGCAGGCGCTACGAGCGCAGATAGAGCTGACTGGGGGCAACCTACCAGCAGCCAGCCGATGGGCTGAGCAATGTGGCCTCTCTCTGCAAGATGACCAACCGAGCTATCTGCGAGAACAAGAGTACCTGACCTTGGTGCGGGTACTCATTGCCCAGCAGCGAGAACCACAAACACGTCAAGACGCTAGCCACACTCAGTCCATGCTGGCTCAAGCGCTGCTCTTGCTGGAGCGGCTCTGTGAGCATGCAGAGCGCCATGCCCGCGTGAGTAGCGTCATTGAAATGCTCATTCTGCAAGCACTGACCTTACAAGCGCAAGGCAAGCATGCGAATGCGCTGAAGGCGCTAGAACGTGCATTGCTGTTGGCTGAACCGGCCGGGTACATGCGCCTGTTCTTGGATGAAGGTGCTCCCCTCGTCGCGTTGCTACGACGAGCTTCTACACACGGTATCGCGCCGAACTACCTACCGAGGCTGCTAGCAGTTGCTAATGAGCAGGTAGAGGAAGGTCACCGTCAGCAAGACTCACCTGCTGACTCGCTGGTTGAGCCGCTCACTCCACGCGAGCGCGAAGTGCTGGCCCTGTTGATGCAGGGGGCATCCAATCGCCAGATGGCCCACGATTTGGTGCTCAGTATGGGTACTATCAAGAAGTACGTCTATAGCATTTGTGGCAAACTGGGTGTGCAGAATCGCACTCAAGCGGTCATCAAAGCCAACATGCTCAACCTGCTGTAGATGGCCAACAACAAAAAAATCCACCTGATTACCAACTTTAGTTCACTGTATCCCAACCCCCTTCTCGGCTACACTATGCATACAGACCACGATGAGGTACTGACGAGGTGCAGCATCGAGTTAGAGTCTACTTGTATTCCATTGTCTAGCACGAGGTGCATGCATGACTGTCAGAGAAATGAACATCACAGAACTAGCGGACGCCTGCACACGCGAGATGGAGAACTACCGCCTGGGAGCCGTCCACGACGATCAATATTGGCTTGAACTGTTCCACCGAGCTATTGTTGAGGGCGACTCCGAGGCGTGGCAGATGGTACAAGAGCGCCTCACCCCTACGGTAATGCGCTGGATGCGTCACCACCACAAGCGTAGCTCCGCCTGTCTATTGGAGAGCGAAGAAAATTACGTTGCCTTGGCCTTCGCCCGCTTCTGGCAAGCCGCCGTCCATAATCGGAAACTGCAATTTACCAGCTTTGCCGCTGTATTACACTACCTGTACGCCAGCCTGAATGGGGCCATTCTCGATACCTTGCGCACCTATACCCATTCCCAGGAGGTTGCTCTGCCTGAATTGGACTTTGCTGGTGAGCCATCAGTAGAAGACGACAATGACACGGACCTGCTGGAAGTCATCTTGAAGTTTCTGCCCAACCCAAAGGAAAAGCGCCTCGCATACCTGCTCTTTCACTGTGGCCTCAAGCCACGCGAGATCGTCTTGCACTGCCCACGGGAGTTTGAGACGGTCAAAGACATCTATCGCATGCGCCGCAACATCATTGAGCGCTTGCAACGGCAAATCGAGCTGATTCGTTGGCAGCTAGCCCACTAAGGCTGTGAAAGAGATGTTCAGAGAAGAATGACGCAGCAGACTTATATCATTGGGCAAAGAACCGCTCAACATCACTTATACTCATCGTTCTACGTGCAGGTGGCAGAGCATTTAACACGAGTTTCCCGTAGCCCTTTGTATGTAATCTCGTATCGAGAATTGCCATCACGCCTCGGTCCTCACGCGTACGCAGTAGACGACCGAGACCTTGCTTCAGGCGCAGTACAGCTTGTGGCAAGACATACGTCCCAAACCAGTTTTCACCAGCAGCCTTCATCAATGCCACTCTCGCTTCATGAACTGGATCATCGGGCGGATCGAAGGGCAACTTATCAATAACTACGAGCGAGAGGGCATCGCCTGGGATATCTACACCTTCCCAGAAGCTCTTTAAACCAAAAAGTACAGCGCCCTCTTCCTCGCGAAACCTACGCGTGAGTTCGATGCGCGTGGTATCACCCTGTTTTAAGAGTGGATAGGGAAGGTGTGGCGACATCAACTCATATGCCCGGTCGAGCATACGCTTACTAGAGAAGAGCAGGAAAGCACGACCACGCGAAGCCTTCACCAAGCGGTACATTTCACGTGCTATAGATTTCATATAGTCTTCACTGTTGACACCGAAGACTGGTGCTGGGAGATCTCTTGGTAGGTATAGCAGCGCGTTGCTCTCATAATCGAAGGCCAAGGAAAGGATACGCTCCAGCACTTCGGGACGCTCAATGGAGTCGAGGCCAATACGTCGGCGAAAATAGGAGAAGTTCGGTCCCTTCTCCTCTGGGTGAGTTGGGTTGGGGCCGAAGGTGGCCAGCGTTGCTGAGGTGCAGATGACATTGCACTGCTCGAAGAGCCTTTCCTTGAGCCACGTCGTGACATCGAGTGGTGCGGCTGAAGCTTGTAGTTGAAAACCTCGTGCTCCCTGTCCCTCTACGCGTTCTATATAGTAGACAAACTTGTCGGGAGAGTCAACCGAGAAAACAGTACGAATATGTTCTGCTAGGTTTTGCGTGCGCTTGAGCAATTTATCATAGAGTTGATTCTCTTTCTCTGGCATATCCTTCGGACGTTGTTTCCTGAGTGAATCTGCCAGATCAGCGACGACCGTAGCGAGGCGCAAACCCTCTTCTAGCGGTCTCTCCAGATTGATGCGTCCTTTGAAGCCAAGGTCAGCAACCAGAGCGAGATGCTGCCACACGTCACTAGCCAACCGATTGGCCTCGTCTTGCAGGCTCAGTTGACTGTGCTCTTTGAGCATGCGCTGGGCCAGTAACAGGGTTATCTGCGTAGGATTAATAGTGATGGTAAACGCACGCGTTGCCTCTTCTTCTAGGTGATGTGCCTCATCGAGAATAATCACATCGCGTTCGGGCAGTAAAAAACCGTCGAGTGCGGCATCGAGCAAGAGCAGCGTGTGGTTCACAACGATCACCTTTGCGCGAGAAGCCCGTTCACGCATCAGCCGTACGTAGCAATCGCCAAAATAATTGCACTTGCTCCAGGCGCACTGATCACTATCGGTGGCGACCCGTGTACGTATATCTGCTGGCAGTTGAAAGCCGAGCGTCTCAAAATCGCCCATAAAGGTTGAATCAGCGTCGTTGACCATAGTGACAAGGCGCGAGAACTCGCGGTTCTTCCCATAAAATTGCATGCCGACACGCTCGTTTTCCAGGCGGTCGATACAGACATAATTACTCACGCCTTTCACCAGGGCCGCTTCGAAGTGCTTGATGTGCTGCTGCACAAAAGGAATATCTTTGTAGAAGAGCTGTTCTTGCAGCGCTTTGTTGGCGGTGCTGATAATGGCTACTTTGCCCGAGCGTACAATGGGCACGAGGTAGGCCAAGCTTTTCCCAGTCCCGGTCCCGGCTTCGATAATCGCTGGCACATTTTCCATGAGAGAGCGTGCTACAAGCGTTGTCATTTCGATTTGCGGTGGGCGCTCCTCGTATCCAGGTAGACTTTGCGAGAGCACACCACCCTGACATAGATCGGCCTCGACTATGCGTGTGAGAGCAGTACTATCTGTCTTCTCTGGCATTTTCTCTTCACGTTTCCCAGAATGAATGATGAACACTTTTTCGAGAGCAGTATACCATAGAGCACGATAGGCAACAATGCTGAGCATGCAGGTGCAGAGCCACTGATGGATGGCCGTTATGCCGAATGCTCCTTTAATAGATCAACCAACCACTGCTCATCGTGTATGGGCACGCCCGCTTTTTGCGCCTTGGTCAGCTTTGCACCCGCGTCTTCACCGACGATGAGGTGACTGAGCGACTTGCTGACGCCCGAGGCGATAGTGCCGCCCAGGCCTGTGATAGCTTCTTCTGCAGCGGAGCGAGTCATACTGCTGAGGCGTCCCGTGAGCAGGAATGTTTGCCCAGCGAGGGGACCCGTGTTGGCTTGTTGCTCCTCTTGCATATGTACGCCAGCTTGACGTAAACGCTCGATAAGAGCCTGATTCCTCGGTTCCTGCAGCCAAGTGTAGAGGCTGTGCCCGATTTTGGGACCGATGCCAGGGATGGCGACAATATCCGACTCCTCAGCCGCTAGCAGTTTGTCAATGCTGCCAAAGGCTGTGGCAACGGTCTGGGCCGCCTTCTCGCCCATGTAGCGAATGTTGAGGGCGACGAGTAGCCGCCAGAGAGGACGCTGCTTGCTTGCCTCGATAGCGGCAAGCATGTTGTCGGCGCTCTTCTCCTTGATGCCCTCTAGTGCTAACAATTGGTCGCGGGTAAGCGTGTAGAAGTCCGCGACGCTTTTGATGTAGCCCGCGTTGATGAGTTGTGCGCACATTTTTTCCCCGATGGTTTCGATGTCCATTGCACCCCGTGAGACAAAATGAATGATGCTCTCCAGATTGCGCGCCGGACACTCTAGATTGGGGCAGTAGGCCATAGCCTGATCGGGAACACGGACAATAGGAGTATTGCAAAGCGGACAATATTCTGGTAAGTGGTACACCTGCTCTGTGCCCGTGCGCCGCTCGATAATAGGCTTGACCACCTGGGGAATGACCTCACCCGCTCGCTGCACCAGCACCCAGTCGCCTATACGCAGATCTTTGCGCTGGATGTCGCCTTCATTATGGAGAGTAGCGCGTGAAACAGTGACGCCGCGAATATTGACTGGCTCAAGCAGTGCCCAGGGGTTAACCGACCCTGTGCGTCCAATGTTGACGCGAATATCGAGCAGTTTGGTCGCTACCTCAATAGGCGGATACTTGAACGCGATGGCCCAGCGGGGATCGCGTGCAACGCTACCTAGTTCTTCTTGCTGTGCTAGATCGTTAATCTTAATGACCACACCGTCGATCTCATAAGGCAGGTTGAAGCGCTCTGTTTCCCATTGCTTACAATAGGCCAACACATCTTGCAGAGTATGCACCAGTTTCACGTGTGGATTGACAGAAAAGCCCCATGCACGTATGACTTGCAGCGCTTCCCACTGGCTATCTACGGGTAGCCCTTGAATGTAGCCAATCTGATAACCGAAAAAGTCAAGATGCCGCGATGCAGTGGTACGTGCGTCTTTCTGTCGTAATGAACCAGCGGCAGCATTGCGGGGATTGGCGAAGAGACGACCTTCGTTCAGCTCCGCATTCAGTTTCTCAAAGCTCTTGGTAGACATATAGATCTCGCCGCGCACCTCTACTTTAGCGGGAATATGTGCGCTGCGCAGCTTTTGCGGAATCGTACGAATAGTACGCACATTGGGTGTCCAATCCTCGCCTATCAGACCATCACCGCGTGAAGCTCCTACCGTCAATTTCCCCTGCTCATACGTGAGAGCCATAGCCAGTCCATCAATTTTGAGTTCGCATACATAGCTGAAAGTAGCATTGGGCAGCATGCTCTGAGCGCGTTTGTGCCAGGCAAGTAATTCTTCTTCGTTGCGTGCATTTTTTAGGCTGAGCATAGCAATAGGATGACGATGCTGGGGTACATCCTGCACTGGACCGGCCCCGACGCGCTGCGTGGGTGAATCGGGCGTCTGCAGTTCCGGGTGTTCGTGCTCAATATGCTGCAGCTCCAGCATCAATTGGTCATACTCTGCATCGGTCAGTACCGGATTATCGTTCACATAGTATTGATAATTCGCTTCTTCAATCTGATGGCGCAGCTCGGATGCACGTGCAGCGAGGTCTTCTTCTGTGTTCTGGCTGGCCTGTTCCGGTGCTACTGGCTCTATATATTCAAGTAAGTTATCGTCAGAAGTAGTCTGTTTATTGGACATGGTATGCTCCTCCTAAGCATAGTATCATATTTCTCACTCTAGGATATGCAACGTGCAGCAACTATGATATACTCTGCACAGAAACAAAGAGAGTCACTCTTAAAGAACCAATCCAGTAAGGGAAAATAGTTCGTATGCGTCAAGGAACACTTCCACTGCTTCTGTTTATCATTCTACTCGCAGCAGGTGCCTTATTCGTCAATTTCTGGCCCAATCACCCACTCTATGGTATCATCAATCCTTTTAGCATTAATGAAGGATTAGACTTAAAAGGAGGTGTGCGCGTTCTGCTCGTGCCCGATCCGAATCAGCACTATACGCTGCAAGAAATACAAAGCTCTATCGACCAGACGCGCAATCAGATTGAGCAGCGTGTCAACGGAGGGCTGGGCGTGAGTGAGCCAAGTATTCGTACCCAGACCACCAATGGTCTCCCTAGTATCTCAGTTGAACTTCCTGGTCTCACGAGTGGCAATCAGACAGAGCAAGTGAAAACACTCCTGCAGGCGGGAAAGCTAGAATTCTGGGATACTGGCCCTGCCCAACAGGGAGGAAGCCTTGGCCCAAACTCTGACTTCAATCCTGCTAACTACACACAATACAATCCCGGCGGCAACCCACTCTTCACCGGTAAGGATCTGGACCCCAATGCACTCGGCGTGACTTTGGATCAGTCGGGCACTGGAAAATATGAAATTAGCTTCGGTATGAAGGGTGATGCTATTGGACGTTTCAGCTCCTTCACTGCCAGTCATATTGGTGATGCGCTCACTGTTACGTTAGACCGCAAGGTAATCGAGTCACCACGCATTGATACTCAGATCCCTGGCAATGGCGTCATCCAG
>JAFATZ010000464.1 GCA_019243675.1 Ktedonobacteraceae bacterium
GCCTTTGTTCGCGACGGATGTGCTGCACTCAGGGGCTGCAGGGTTTGGCTTACTCTCCTCGGCAATTGGCTTGGGAGCGCTTCTTGCTGCGCTAGGGTTGGCCTGGAGTAAAAAGCGACCAAGTATAACACAAATGTTGCTAGTGGCTCTTATCTTCTCTGTACTTGAGGCACTCTTTGCGCTTTCGCACTGGTATATGCTTTCGCTGTTGCTGATTGCAGCGGTAGGGTTTGCTCAAGTCGTCTTTACGACAACTGCAAATACAACATTGCAAACTGTGACACCCGATTACCTCCGTGGTAGAATCATGAGCGTATATATGTTGGTTTTTGTTGGTAGTAATCCCGTGGGGAACCTCTTTACTGGCGGACTGGCACACCTGTTTGGTTCTTCCATTTCACTTTTAGTAGGTGCAGGCTTGAGTCTGACTGCCGCCATCGTAGGATGGATGCTACGCGCTCCAGCGGAGAAGAGATTTGCAGTATATAGTAACAGGGAACTGGCGCATCTATCCGTTAACTGTGGGCGATCAGCAGCAACACATCGACCAGAGTGAGCGTCTACTCAGCACTATTCAGATGGGAGATGCACCAATTCTCTACTGGTCTCAAGCGCAACCCGAAGGGGTGGTTCTCGGTTTTTCCCAGAACCATACTATCCTTCGTCAGGCACAGGTGCAGACGGGACCGTTGCCTATCTATCGGCGGCGTGCAGGTGGAACGGCAGTCCATGTCGGACCTCATCTACTCAGTCTTGATGTCGTTTTACCGATGGGACATTCTCTTATTCTAGCCGATATAGTAGAATCGTATCGCTGGCTTGGCGAGGCATGGGTGGCAGCGTTACTGCTTCTAGGGATACAGGCGAGAGTCGTACCTCCTACTGAGGCGCATGCCCAGCAATCCTTGCTCAAAAAGGCTGAAACGCGAGAGTACGAAGCAGTGCTGCGGCGTGCTTGTTATGGCTCACTCTCACCTTATGAGGTTGTGGTAGGTCAGCGCAAGGTGATAGGGCTGGATATGATTCGTCGCCGTGTGGGAAGCCTTCTGCAAGCTGGTGTACTGCTTCAATGGCAACCTGAAACACTGGTACGCTTGCTCGGACAGACACAGCAAGAGCAGGCGCAATTGTGCGAGGGATTATCTGAGCGCGCAACTGGGTTAGATATAATAGCAGGGCGTACAATAGCAGCCGACGAAGTTGTGGCGGCATTTACACATATTATTACTACTAATTTTGATTGAAAGGATTTTGTACATATGGCAGATAAAAACGCACCAGGAGCCATACCGGTTGTAACCACTCCTGATTACGAGGCTATGGTCATAGGCGCTCACCCAGACGACGACGACTTTGGAGCTGGAGCGACAAGTGCGCTCTGGGCAAAGCAGGGCAAGAAGATTGTGTGGGTGGTGATGACTGATGGGACCGAGGGCAGCGATATTCCCAATCTGGTCGACACAGAATTCATGCTCACACGAGAGCAAGAGCAACGTATGGCTTGCGAACTACTGGGTGTGCAAAAGGTGGAATTCTTGCGCTTTCCTGATGGTCACCTTACGAATAGCGAGGCAGCTCGTAAAGCTATAGTACGTCTCATTCGACAGTATCGTCCGCGTGTGGTCATCACCCACGATCCGTCACAACACGTCTACGCACCTGATCCCGACGAAAAGCCAAACGACACAGGCTACTATAACCATGCAGATCATCGTGCCACTGGCACCATCGTGCTAGATGCCCTCTATCCAGGCAGTGGCAATCCTCGTTCGTATCGCGAGCTGTTGCTAGAGGGAATGCAGCCCTACAAAGTACACGAGCTTTACCTCTTCTTCTCGGATCAAATCAACACCTACATTGATGTGAGTGAAACTATCGACCTCAAGGGGAAGGGCTTGCAATGCCACATCACCCAGTTTGGGCCGCAATCAGAGATTGCGGAGAGAGTGCGTGAGCATGCCGCAGAGGTGGCAAAAGAGGCAAAAGAGAAGAAAGGACTTGATATGCAATATGCCGAGTCATTCCGTCGTATTAAGTTCTTCGTTCCCCCGCAAGAAGAATCTAAGATAGACGTGCCAGAAGTGCAGCAATAATATCGGTCGTGGAAGAAAAAAGTTTCGCTGCCAGCGAAACTTTTTTCTTGCATCATTGGCATTATTGAGGTGTCACGACTACTGCAAAGCCATCCCAGTATTTCGTAAATGTACTACGTGCCATAACCTGCATATTCAGCAGAGATGAGTCGGCAAGAAAGACGGAATCCTTATTGCCACCTCTCACGACAAGTATATGCCCACCGGCCCAGCGCGAAGGTGGGAAATTGACGATGACCGGGCGACCGTGATTAGCAGCAATATCGATCACGTCGTCAAGGGAAGGATTCTTGAGCCAAGTCGTCTTAAAGCCAAACTGAGCCACAGTTCGATCGATCCCCGTAGGCTCTAGCAAGCCCTGTTGAGGAGTGATCTCTCCCACCTTCGTCTCAACCTGCAAAATATCACTTAGTTGGTGATGATAACCATAGGCGTTAATAACCTCCGTTATCGAAGCGGCAGAGCAGGTTGAGGACCACCAGGTATCGTATTGCTGTTTTGAAGTGTACTGACCTGGGTTTGCTTGACTAATGGGTACGAGATCACTGGCGGCTTTTACCATCCCTGAAAAGAGCTGAACATTTGAATCAGGTATGGAGCTTGTACTCTGATTGGGACTCTCCCAAGGAGCTGCAATCAAGAGAGCCGAAGTGGGCAACACGGTTCGCAACTCATGAAGGCCCCACGCAAACAAGCTGACCAATACAACCACTATCCCCACCCACCGTGTCCATTCGACAGAGTACGACCTCGTGAGGCTAGGTACATCTAACGACTCAACAATATAGTCTCGCGCGCTTTGCTTGAGCCTGAAGTGCGGATCTTGCTTGTGGGTACGATCACGCGGATGATACGTATCGACAGAACGTGGGTGCATACCCTGAGCATACACATTACGTTGGTTTGATACGTGAAATCTGGGAAAAGAAAGAAAAACGCCGACACCTGTGATGGTGAGCGCAATTGCTAGAATCGTACACAGCACAATGACCATGCCAAAATCCTGTCTAATCTATGCAAAAATATGATGGCCAGCCCATCGGGGGCGAGAGATGACAAGCGCTACAAGATAGTATATCATAAGAGTAGCAAATTTACACGTACAAAACATCTCAAAGATGAGGATAGGCATCATGTACATTTACTACATTTTACGCGGCATACAAAATGGCAAACAGGTGGAGCTAGAAGGTGACGTGAACGAAGAGCAGTTTCCAGATATCGACCTCGACAACGGACCAACCATTGTCAGCTTTTTAATCAAAAAGTTGCAAGCAGAGGGAACGGTTGGAGAATGGCAACAATGCGATCTCACCGACTCATTCTTTGGTCGTGAGGACGACTTTATTTACTTTCATGATCGTTGGATGCGTCGCTCAGATGCGCCATGGCGCAAGGATAAGTATAACTAGGCTGTGCCAACACTCGCAGGATGGCTAACCGGAGAACAGGTGCCCCACGAAGTCATCGACCAAACGCTCTCAACTATGAGTGCTGTTCTCGGACGACATGGCGGCGAGCTAGCACGCACTATTCAGCCGGGCGCAGGACTCATCGCTTTCTCTGATACGGCGCATGCAATGCAGCGCAACGAGGAGCCACCTGTGCTCGATTGGGTGCCCGCTCGCCGCACTATGCTCTATCACCGTCCCCTTTCGGGTGCGCACCCTCTTTACTATATCGAAAACTGGCCTGCACAGGGGAACCTGCTCTTTGCCAGCGAACTTAAAGCGCTACTTGCTCTCGGAGTACCGCGCCGTCTGCACCTTGCCGCCCTGGACGCCCTCTTGCGCTATGGTTTCATCCCCGCCCCTTGGACGCTCTTTAAAGACATCCACATTGTCCCTGCAGGCTCCATTCTGCGTTGGCAGCGTGCAAAAACTGTTGTTAACCCTACTACCGACTACAATCTGGATGAACCTTCCACGCAACGCGACCCAATAGACTATCTCTATTCACAACTTGCTCAGGCGACATCTGCTCTGCTCCCTTTCCATGA
Source organism: Ktedonobacteraceae bacterium (assembly GCA_019243675.1). Taxonomy (GTDB): domain Bacteria; phylum Chloroflexota; class Ktedonobacteria; order Ktedonobacterales; family Ktedonobacteraceae; genus JAFATZ01. Next base: position 4,093 of record JAFATZ010000464.1, read on the forward strand.
GCAACTTGCCGCCTTATGCAGCGGTGATGATGCATCTATCCTTGTCACGCTGCTGGCAACTCAGCATACAGAGACACTCTTTACACTGGCAATACTCGACTATCATCATGCTTCAAACATACACAAAGATGTCGAGCGCATAGCATCACGCTGTCATCGTCCAGGATTGGCAATCACGGCAGTAGACGAGCCTGCATTCTGGATAGCCACTCTAACAGGTCTAGAGGCTCCCAGTGTGGATACACGACCTCTAGCCCTGCACCAGTTATTACATACGGTTGCCGCTGAGACGGGTGCAAGAGTTGTGCTCAGCGGATTGGGAGCAAGTACTCTATGTGGTCTAGGATTGGCACAAGCAGCAGGCGAGAGCGAACAACAAGATGTACTGTCCGGCTATAGCCAGACACTGATCCCACGACAACAGAACACGTTCCCCCTCTGGTCACAAGAAGCAACTTCCATGCTGCGGCGCGAAGAGTCATGGGAAAAGTCTCTGCATGCGCGTAAGCTGGCACGACAGGCAGCACGCATTTTGGACAAACAGCGCCGTCAGTACTATCTTGACCTACACCTACGCTTACCAGACCTGCTAGTAGGTCCTGCTCAGCAGCTAGCAACCCAAGAGCGCGTAGCCATACGCTCTCCTTATCTGAGCAAGGAAGTTCTTGATACACTGACACGCCTACCCGCTCTTTTGCCCAACGGGACGTGGAAGGAGCAACTCTCTACCACTCTCTTACAGAGATACCTGTCCTATCGACATAGTGGAACTTCTCATGCTTCGTTAACAATCCCCACCACCTCGCTACTACGCCCAGGCACCTCCGATGTACTGAGGCAGACGCTTTTACCAGCAACGATCAGGGCGACAGGCATTTTCAGCGAGCAGGCTGTAGAGGAGTTGTTAAAGCGAAGAACTGTTTCACGCGAGCTGCTGCTCGTGTTTACGACGCAGTTAGTATGCCAGTTGTTTGCGGTAGGACTGTAGCCTTCCCTAATAGTTACACAAATCTTTACTTTAGGCTGATAACCTCAGTTTGGTCCAGTGAAAAGGTGATAAATACGATCATGAGCAAACATAATTGCTGCTAAAACCTGCTCTCTGGTGAGCTGGAGATGGGAGTAAGCATCAAGGATGTCACTAACGGAGTCTCCTAATGCAAGCATTTCAAGGATCATCTCAACACTAATTCTTGTTCCTGCAATACAGGGTTTGCCTCGCAATATTTTAGAGTCCATACTAATATATTGGTTGTAATTCATAGCAATGCCTCCTTCAGTAGGCTATTCTCTCCTTTGGCAAGTCTGTAGGAGACCTGAGTAGTTACGGCTTGCTATCTTAGTCTTCTTCCTCATATACTACAGCAGACAGGTCACTCATCTTCATAACCACAATTTGCCGCCATTATATCATATCTATTTTTCATATCTCATCAGGATTCAGAGGAAAGTGAACTACGGGAGACACCACTATGGGTCGCGCTAAAGCCTACCAATATGAGATTGTTATCTCTTACGCTGGCGAAGATCGCCTCTATGCTGACGAACTCGTTGCGGCCCTCAATCGGCGCGGCGGGGTCAAACTATGGTACGCAGAGTATGAGCAACACGTCACGTGGGGGAAGGACCTCTATACCTATCTCTCTGATCTCTATCAGAATAAAGCTCGTTACTGTGTGGCGTTCTTCTCGAAGCACTACGCCAGAAAGGCATGGACTAGGCACGAACTTGCAGCAGCGCAGGCTCGTGCCTTCGAGGAAAACAAGGAGTATATCCTGCCCATACGACTGGATGATACGAAAATTCCTGGTGTCTTAGCAACGACACACTACATCAGTTGGCCCCCAACCGCTGACTACATTGCAACCGCCGACTACGTCGCCGATCAGATTGTCAAGAAGTTGGGCAAGCCTGCATACACGCCTCCACCTTCATCTCAACTCGTTGCAATACCTGCTGTAACCGTTGCGCCTATTGTCACACACAAGGATCTGGCAGCGCGTATGGCACAACTCACACACAGCATCCGTGACTTGATACTGCAAGCATTCGAGCGCAACGCTGCCTCGGATACTTTGCAAGACCTCTACGAGGCTTTTAAAGACATTTTACTGCCTGACCTTTCTCCGGCAGAGTTCGCCGATATGTTCGCTCAAACGCTGGCCTATGGACTCTTTGCCGCACGCTATAACCATAAGAGTGGGAGGCCGTTTGGTCGTCTTGACGCTGCCCGTGAAATTCCTAAAACTAATCCGTTTTTGCGCAAACTGTTCGGCACCATCGCCGGTCCCGATATCGACGATGAGCCGTTTATTGGATTGGTAGACGAGCTGGCGCAGGTGCTAGCCGTGACAGATATGGACGCAGCCCTGGCAGACTTTGGCAAGCGTACCCGCCAGCAAGACCCAGTGGTCCATTTCTACGAAACCTTCCTGGCACAGTATGACCCTCGCTTGAGAGAACTGCGTGGCGTCTACTACACACCAGAACCAGTAATCTCCTACATCGTGCAATCGGTACATGCTCTGCTGCGTACTGAGTTTGGCTGCGGTGAGGATGGCTTGGCCGACATCTCAAAGGTCAAGCAGACCACCACTAATCAGTATGGGGAAACTGTCACCCAAGATCTGCCACGCGTGATGATTCTTGACCCTGCCTGTGGCACGGGAGCCTTTCTCTCTGCTGTCATTCGCGTGATCCGTGAGCGCTACGAACAGATCGGCAATGCAGGCATGTGGTCCAGCTATGTATGCAAACAGCTGCTGCCACGCATCTTCGGCTTTGAATTGTTGATGGCACCGTATGCTATGGCTCATCTCAACCTGAGCATGCAGCTCGCTGCGCTGGATATGCCAGCAGAAAAGCGCAGCACCTGGGCATATGACTTCAAGGAAGCAGAGCGGCTCGCGCTCTATCTCACCAACACGCTAGAGCAGGCTCACGTACGCGCAGAAGTGGCCTTTGGCCGCTACATCTCCGATGAAGCCAACGAGTCGGCCAAGATCAAGAAGGACTATCCCGTCATGGTCATCCTGGGCAATCCTCCCTACTCTGGACACTCCGCCAATAGTGGTGCCTGGATTGCGAACCTGTTGCATGGTATAGAACTTGAAGGTGAAGTTAGCTCGAAAGAGAAAGACAAGAAACTTTACACCACGCTGCCAATGAAAAAGGCCGGAAACTACTTTGCTGTCGATGGAGAGCCACTCGGCGAGAAGAATCCTAAGTGGCTCAACGACGACTATGTAAAGTTTGTACGCTTCGCACAGTGGCGCATCGAAAAGACAGGCTATGGTATTCTTGCCTTTATTACCAACAATGGCTATCTCGATAATCCTACCTTTCGAGGCATGCGCCAGAGCCTTATGCAAAGCTTCGATGCTATCTATATCCTGGACCTGCACGGCAATAGCAAGAAGAAGGAGCGCTCGCCAAATGGCACAAAAGATGAGAATGTCTTCGATATTCAGCAAGGTGTAGCTATCGGCATATTTGTGCGACGCCGAGGCAATGCTGGCCCATCGCGCCAAGCCACTGTGTACCACGCTGATCTATGGTGGCCACGCGAGGTGTATGAGAAGACATTGCAGGAGCGTCATCTCATAGGTGGGAAGTATCATTGGCTCGCCGAGCGCGATTTGACGACGACTGCGTGGACAACGATTGAGCCCAAGTCCCCACTTTATTTGTTTGCGCCACAGGATGTTGACTTAGGAGAGGAATACGAATCTTGTCGAG
>JAFATZ010000035.1 GCA_019243675.1 Ktedonobacteraceae bacterium
GTTGGGAAGAAGAGAACGAAGGCAACCGCACCTGCTTTGACGATCAGTGAGGCTGTCTTTGCAACGTTGGCCTCCTCGCGCTCAGTGCATGTTGGTCGAAAGTACTCGCGGTAGATGTTGCGCGTGAACAGGTGAGCTGCACCAATCGACATAATTCCAGCAGGCACCAATGCACCAATGGAGATGGCAGCAAAGGCGAAGCCCGCAAACCAGGGCGGAAACATCGCGGCCATCAGCGCTGGTAGGGCATTGTTCGTTTGATATACTGGCGACGGCTTGATGCCAGCAGCTATTGCCATAAAGCCAAGCAAACCAAGCACACCTTGCATCAACGTGTAGATAAGCAAAAAGGCAGCCGTACGTTTGACCACTTTGCGACTGTTGGTACTCAAGACACCAGTGAGGGCATGTGGATACAAGAATAGGGGCAGTGTAGACCCAAGTACCAAAGTGGCATAGGCAGTGTATTGCTGCGGAGCCAGGATTTGCTTTTGTTTTGGCACAACTGCAAAGATATGGTGGAAACCGCCTAATTTCGTTGTGATAACAATAATAGCGACTAGTGCGAGCAGCAGAATAGAGCTATCTTTTACCATAGCGATTAGGGCTGGTCCACGCAATCCACTGATGTAAGTGTAGACAGCTAAGATGAGAAAGGCGATGAACAGGGCCAGTTCAGGCTGTAAGCCCATCTGAGCGAGGCAGATTTGCATTCCTAAGATTTGCACAGCGATATACGGCATACTCGCCAGGATGCCCGTTACTGCCACAAGCAAGGCCAAGGTGTTACTGTCGAAGCGTTCGCGTACAAAATCAGAAATGGTGATGTAACCACGGTGTCTAGCCAGCGTCCAGAACCTAGGCATAATAAGAAAAGCAATAGGATACATGAGGGTAAAAGCGGGGATAGCAAAGAAACCTTGCGCTCCTTGTGCGAAGATAAGCGCTGGTACCGCTACGAACGTGTAGGCGGTGTACATATCACCACCGATAAGAAACCATGAAACGATGTTACCAAAGCGCCGTCCAGCCAGTCCCCACTCGTGTAGTCGGTTGAGATCACCAGGCCGCCAGCGAGCAGCCAGAAAGCCCAACATTGAAATAGTAAGAAATACCAGAATAAAGACCGTTATCATCTGTCCATTAATCATGATTAGCTTCTCCGTTGTCGCCAAAATGAGAAAATGAGAGACATCATAAGAGATTACGATTTCTTTCATTTTCTCATACATGGCGGTCGGTGCGACTATTATAGGACTTATGTATTATCCAAGCACAAAATTATACCGTGCTAGGTAAGTCAACGTTCAGTCCAGGCAACAGAGCTGTTTGCTCCATACGTACAGCTTGCAAAGACGATGGATTGAGTCCAAGCAGCTTGAGAATGGTAGGTGCAATCTGCGTGGTTTCGACAGGAGATTTAAGGGTGCTACCCGACAATTGAGGATTGGAGACGAGCAGGGCTACGTTGGTATCCGTGTCGTTGAAACCACCATGCTCGGCAATCTTCGTGGCACTAGCTCCGGCATAGACGACACCGTAGTTAGGCAGCACGATAATATCGGGTGTGCGCGAATCCTTCAATGGATCATTGAACATCAGTTTGAGAGAGTCTCCGGAGAGAATCTCCTGAATGTTTGCCTGGGCCTCGTTAGCAGCGAGCTTAGCCACAACCGCTGCAGTCTTGCTCTGATCTGTCAGCCAGATCAGCGCCACGTCGTCTGTCGTTACCTGTGCTGCCAGTTTCGGCTGCACACTGTTGACCAGGTTGGTAATAACACTACTAGTGACGTGCTTAAATTGAGCAGGGTCCATTGGTGTCTGACCATGTTTTGCAGTAAGGATGATGGTCGTAAAAGGCAGCAGACCCTGTACCTCTAACGCGCTTACCATTTGGTGCAGTGCTGCATCAACGGAGTTAAGAGCACTGAGCAGTTGAGCACTCGGGGTGCCCTGGCTGTCGGTGTATCCATCGCCTGCTAACTTCTGTCCCACGCTCACGGCCTGGAAGTTCATACCGAAGATGGCAGGCACACCAACTTTTTTCGTGCCTGTGTGGTCAAAACCGTTGATTTCGTTGATAATGGCTTTGACCTTAATTGCGTCGTAGGCTTCTGTCAGACTGACACTACTGGTCGTATTATTTGCAGCGATCTCAGGAGTGTAAAGGTCTTCAACGCCTTGGCCAGAAGGACCATTGACAATTTCGTAGGCAAGAGTCTTGTCGGACCAAGCGGTGCGCAGTCCAGCAGCTTTAATAACCTCGAAGATGGTGTTTACCCGCAGATAGTTGTGTGGATAAACGGGTGTGCAACCCTTTGCAGGGTCCAGAGGAAGTGCATTGGGATTAATACCACCACCTCCGTCGAGAGCATTGAGGTTGTTGTCGATTGTCTCATCGTAGAGCACCTCAGTTCCCACTGTGGCGCACTTCGAGCCGGGAGGAGAGAGAGATCGATCATACGAATTATCGTAGAAGACGCCTGTAGAAGCTGGTGAGCCTCCTGTGACCTCCGAGAGAAGGCCTGGAAAAGAATCCGAAGGCTTTGAAGTAGAGGCATTGGTATAGGTAATGCCCCTCTGCGAGAGGCTGGCTAATGTTGAGTTTGGAAAAACGCGAACGTAGCGCGCAAGGTCTAGAGCATGTAATCCGTCAATACTCAATAGTAGCACATGTTTAGTCGGGATAGGACTGGTACTTGCGGCAGGGTGTGCCTCTGCACTAAGCGACAAACTTGAAATACATAGTATTCCCATCATCAAACCCGGCAACAATCTGATCCAAAGGGTTTTCATAGTGGCTCCTTCTGAAGAAAATTCGAGGCAAGAACAAAGTCATAGTAGTTTTCATGTTGCTCGCCATTAGGAAACAAAACGAACAAACGGATTTCTATTACCTCATCTATATAGTAAAACTCCTTTGTGAATCTTCGCTTATGTATGTGTTAAATTTTTGTGAAGAGCACCCTGTGTACTTGCTTCTTGCAGCAAGCACAGAACTTTCGCATTCTGATTAGAACCATTGAGCAGTTGCCGCCCCCACCATCCTCTCACAACAAGTGGGGCGGGGTAGGATTGCAAGGAGAATGGCAAAGTCCTGTAGGCAAGCACATCTCATTTGATAATGCCGTATTGCACCTTCATAAGCAAGATACGCTGTACCGATTGGTCGATACGCTGCATGCTCAGTTGACCTTGTTGCAAGGCTTGTTTGAGGGCGAAGACCACTGAGGCTACCTGATTGGGCGTATAGGGGCCTTCAATCAAATCGTTACCAGCGAGAAGAGCGAGCACAGCCGCATGGCTCAATGACCACCTAGAAGTGATACCCTCCATGTACAGGCCATCGGTAATCACTACGCCATCATATCCTAGCTCTTTGCGCAGCACCCCATCAATAGCCTTTGGTGAAAGCTCTGCTGGCAGACCAGGATCAATGGCAGTTGTGAGCACATCGGTGGACATAATCATTGCTGGCTGAGTTTGTCGTAGTATGGTCTTATAAGGGACCAGATCAATATTCTCTACATCCGTCAGGCTGCGGTCTACTACAGGGAGGTCAAAGTGAGGATCAGCACTCACACGGTTAGGGAGTGACCCTAATCCTGGGAAATGCTTGAGACAGGCCACAATAGAGTTTTTTTGCAAGCCGTTCAGGAATGCTCCGGCATACGTAGCAACGGTCGTCGGGTCTGCACTGAACTGTCTGTCTTGCAGTAAGTTGCTGGTAGGACCGACATCGACGACAGGGGCAAGGTCGGTATTGATGCCCAGATCATGCATCCGTTGGGCATCTTGTGCTGCCTGTGACCATGCCACGTTCGGGTCGCCTGACGCAGCCATACTGGCAGCAGAGGGAAGAGGACCGTAGAAGGTTTGCAGCTTGTTGACCTGACCGCCTTCTTGGTCCACAGCAATCAAGAGGGGAATTTTGGCATCGCTCATAGCCTGAGCAACAAAAGCCGTTACACCGCCTATAGTATCATGGGGGGCGGCGAAATTATTGTTGACGGCCTGATAGAGGTAGCCACCAACAAACTGCTGCGCAATCATGTATTGTAGCCCCGTGTCCTTGTAGCCTGTGCCGATATATTCCACCACGAGTAACTGTCCCAGTTTCTGATCGAGTGTCATTCCCTGCATGATCTGTTGCACTTTCGTCAGTTGTGCTCGTCGCGTCGCCTCGGTAGCTATACCATGCGCGTCGGCTTTCTCTGAGGTAAGCTGAGAGGTCATCGGAAGGAGACCCTGGGCATCGTCGCAGCCAGAGAAAAGAAGAAAGAGACAGCAGAGAATAAGGATATATTGGCTATGTATACGGATGAATTGTTGCCATGTTGGACGCTTTGCATACATAAAAACAGGCTCCACTCACAGAAAAAGCAGAAAAAGTACTTCATAACACATGACGTTGCATTGCTACGAAGAGTAACTCCTCTTCCTCTTTTTTCCCTCTATCACAAACGAACGTTCAAACTTTTAGTGATTGAACAACTCTCATGACTATGATATACTACGGGATGAAAAATGCACGTCTGCGTGTTCATAGTACTAGACATCAGGTGAAAGGGGATAGATATTCATGCCGAAGAAGGGTGAACTTTCAAAGACGGCCCGTGCCTCTCTGGCGAACCGCGAAGAGGTCAACCACATGACCAGTCGGCTCTGCGCCAAGTGCGGCGAGGCTATTATGCTCAAAGACCTTCAGCCTGTAAAAGTTATTGGTAAGGGTATGGTCTACTACCATAAGGAACACTACGCCCTGCAGTAAACTACAGGAAAATAGAAGCGAGCACACAGCATGCTGTGTGCTCGCTTTCTTCTTCAATTACCTACACAAGGAGCAAAGATGGTAGTCCATCAAACAGCACAGTCAACGCTCATCGTCGCTTTTCAGGGTGAGCGTGGCGCATTCAGTGAGGAGGCTGTACGGACGTACTTTGAGAAGGAAGCCGACAAGCAGTTAGAACCGTTTCCTTGCCGTAGCTTTACCGATGTATTCCGCGCAGTAGCAGCAGGAGAGGTCAGTTACGGGCTGGTACCAGTGGAAAATTCACAAGCTGGCAGCATAAATGATGTGTACGATCTGTTGCGCCAGCATGATTTATTTGTGATCGGCGAAGTCAGCCATCCAGTGAATCACTGTCTCCTCTGCCTGCCCGGACAGCAATGTAGCGATATTAAACGTGTTATCTCGCATCCCCAAGCGTTAGCACAAAGCGATATTTATCTGCGTGAGCTAGGTGTCGAGTTGGTGGCAACATACGACACCGCTGGTAGTGCAAAGATGATTCGTGAGGAGAACCTTGAAGGTGTCGCAGCAGTCGCTGGTGCAGGAGCAGCAGAGCTGTACCAATTGGAAATATTGGCACGCGATATACAAACAATTAAGGACAATTACACCCGCTTTATCGCTCTGGGGCGAGAGCCAGCAGCGCGCCGTGAAGGTCTCGCTAAAACTATGCTTGTCATGGCGACTGCCCATCAGCCCGGTTCACTCTACCAATGCCTGGGTATATTGGCCGCTCATAAGATCAACTTGCTCAAGCTAGAGTCGCGTCCATCGCGTCAACGTGCCTGGGAGTATGTCTTCTACCTTGACTTTGAGGGACATCGAGAGGATGCGGCGGTTCGTACTGCTCTCGCCGATCTGGCTGGTCACACAACATTTTGCAAAGTACTCGGTTCGTTTGCAAGAACTATGTAGACCCATGCAGAAAAGACTCCTCTCCAAAAGGCTTCGTGCTTCAAGCACGAAGCCCTTTTGGAGAGATATTTTCGCTATCTCTTGACTTTGAGTGTATTGATGAAATTCTCTGCCAACGTCTCGTACGTTGGAGAGTAGTACTCTTCGACACGCCCTGCGTCGCAGAGCTTCGTCAGTGAAGGATCGATGGGTAGTTGTGCCAGCAGCGGAGCGCCGCTTAAGCCAACTAGTTCGGTACCATTGCTAGGACCGAAGATTTCGTAGCGATCACCATCTGGAGTCTCGAAGTAGGCCATGTTCTCTACAATGCCTACGATGACGCCTTTAAGCTGGCGTACCATATTGATGCATTTCTTTACTACCATTGTCGCCAACATTTGCGGTGATGAGACAATGATGATGCCGTCAACAGGCAGTGATTGCAGCACGGTCATAGGTGCATCCGATGTGCCGGGGGGTAAGTCGACCAGCAGATAGTCGAGTTGACCCCAATCGACATCGTTATAGAACTGCTTGATGGCACCAGAGACCATCGGGCCACGCCACACAACTGGGTCGCTTTCGTGCTCAAGGAACATATTCATCGACATCACTCGAATGCCGCCCTTGCTGGTCAACGGCTCAATACCTCCATTTAGGGACTTTGCTGGTTGTCCGCTGGTACCGAACATACGGGCGATGCTTGGACCGGTAATATCGCCGTCCAGCACACCAATGTGTAGACCCTGACGCCGCAGTGAGACGGCCAGTAGACCTGTCACGAGCGACTTGCCAACACCGCCCTTCCCGCTCATTATGGCAATCACCTGCTTGATCTTGCGATCAACCGATGAGGAACTCATGGTTAAGGGTATGCCACGGCCAGTAGGCGCTTTCTTCGGCGCAACCGAGACTGGCTCACCGCGCACAGCGGCATTAAGATCTATAAGTAATTGTTCGAGCTTCTCCGGTGTAAAACGATGTGTACGCGCACCACCCGCGACACTTTCGCGTGCGCCGACAGCACACGCGGTGCAAGGAAGGCCATGCCCATGAAAGACCTTGACCGTTGCGGGGTACTTAGTGACTATATCATGAATGACCATATCGGCAGTTATCGTCTCCGCCATGTGTCCTATCCTTTGTCAACAGCATACAAAAAAAAGACTCTGCAGGCCGTTCTTTATTTGCTATAAGATTGGTCCAAGATGAAAGATTAATTCCGACTCGTATACTCTGATATTATAGCACAATCAAGGTTAATCGTGCCCATGAACGGGAAAATAACTTCCATTAATTAATAATAGTATAACTAGGTACTATTGTTATTGTCATTGTCTTAAAGATTATCAAAACATGTTATAATTAATCAGTATGTAGAGGAGAAGTGATAAGAGCTATTACGATAAAGGATTCAAGAGAGGAATAACATGCCCGAACGTGATTGGAGTGAGTTTCGCGCCCTTTTAAAGTCGTTGTGGCAGGATACCACAACAAGAAAACTCATTGAGCAGCGGGCAGATATCTCTGCCCGCACTCTGGCGCGCTG
>JAFATZ010000143.1 GCA_019243675.1 Ktedonobacteraceae bacterium
TAATTCCTCTGCTGCACGGGAGGCCAGGGAGACCTGGATACGAGCCAGAATATCCTGCTTACTCTGCGTAACAATAGTCTCTTTCTGACGCCAAGCGGCGAAGGCGGCTGCGCCTTCGAGATCACCATGCTTATGCAAAGTGACGAAGGCAGGGAAGTAGCGCTCCATCAGATAGTAACACGCCACGGTGTGGCCAGCTTCATGATAGGCAAGACGGCGACGCTCTACTGGTGTCAGTTCACTCAACTGGCGCAAGCCAAATTCGTGGACATCCTGTGCCTCAATCAGGTCTTTATAAGTGACCATATCGCGCCCATCGAAGACTGCAATGATGGTGGCCTCGTTCATCACGTGTTTGATAGCTACTGGCGTATAGTCAACCATGCGTTGTGAGAGCGCGGCTATCGAAATCTTCGGGTCATGTTTGATCTTACTGAGGTAGTATTCGATCACCTCTGGGCGATATTTATCGGTTGGAGGGGCTACGTTGATTCTGCGGTCGAAGCGACCTGGGCGCAGCAGCGCGGTATCGAGTGAATCGGGAATATTAGTAGCACCAACCGTTAGGACGGGTTGGTTCTGCACACGACTATGCGTAAGACCGAGTGTGCGGAGAATCTTTCTGAACCAACCCGTCTCAATATTGGGCGGGTCCATCTCCATGAGCAACTGGTTCAATCCGCCCGTACCGCCTCCAAACAAGCCTAGTCCACCCCCACCCATACCCAATCCATTCCCCTGGTTGCGTGACCCGCCAATCGCGTCGATTTCATCCATGAAGATCACGCAGGCACCGTACTCACGTGCCAAACGTCGCGCTTTGTTGTACAGGTTGCGGATCATCAAAATATCCATACCGATGAACATCGCACGGAAACTGGCCGCGCTAGCGTAAGCAAAGGGTACACCTGCCTCGGTGCTCATACACTGTGCTAGATAGCTCTTACCAGTCCCTGGAGGGCCAGTGAGCAGAAGTCCGCGTACAGCAGTACCGCCCATGTCTTTCAATTCTTTGGATCCCTGAAGCAGTTGCACGATACGACGTGCCGTCTCAAGCACCTCCGGGTTACCCTTGTAGTCGTCGAAGGTGACACCAGTTTCTCCTGGCATCACCCAGTACAGGCGTGGGCGTCCCAGAAACCAGAAGATGGCGACGAACTGCATAATGCCAAAGAGAATGGCAAAGACGATTTGAAAGGCATACAGCAGAATCGACCCTGGCGAAGGCGCAGTCAACTGGGGGGCGATGTAGACAATCCAGTACCAGATAATCACAGCCGTGATGGCAAGCCAGAGCCAGCGCAGCTTGACGAAGCGACCAAACTGGTCCAGTCCCAAGTCAATAGACCTGTCTAGGCTCTCCTGATTTGTGTTCTTTGTTGTTTCTGACACGTTACTCTATTCCTTTTGATCTTGTAACGAACCGACCCAGGTCTACTACTGTAGAGCAGGACGGGCTGACACCAGGTCTATATAGAGAATGCGTCCCTGGTTCTGGGGTAGAGTGGTAAAATGCCAGATCATGATACCCTTGACATTCCCTCCCGGGCCAGATCCTGCGAAATCGATCTCTACAAAACTATCTACGGTTGTATCCGATTCTGTAGACACACTCAGAACGTTAATAGATTTCCACTGCACATGGGCCTTTGGCTCGCTGAACTGAGCTACGAGCTGGTTGGGATCAGGTGGCTGTGACATAATTAACTCAGACTGCAGCAATGACATAGTGGTCACGTTGCCGTCGCGCAGGGCGTAAAGCCAGTTTTTCACATGGTCGCCACCACCGTCACCACCACGGACGTGGAAGTTAAAAGGATCGTTGCCGACGCCAAACGGAAGCTGCTTTGTTGTTACATAACTAGTTAGAGAAATGCTCACTATGAGCAAAAACAGCAGCAGCAGCGTCAGCCAGAAGTGGTTTCTCACACCCTTGATCGTGTAGTAAATCAGCTTGAAGATGGGGCGTAAGATGGCTTTGATCAGCAGCGCCGCAGGTGTCTGTCCCAGTCTTCTTTGAGCTGGCGATAGGTTTATCTCTTTCTTTTCAGCCTTAGATGGCTCTGATGATGGTTGAGTAGGTGACGGGCTAAGCATGAGTGCGTCTCTCAACTTTCTCTACTGGGTGTGATACAACAAGCTTTACTATATTACGCCGTTGTAGCGTTATTGTTGCTATTTTACCATACGTTACATCCGTTTGATATAATGTGGTATACATATTCAGGGCTTTGCCATTCTCACGGAAAAAGGGCTTTTCAGTAATGGATGAGATAAGACAGGCTTCAGAAAGAGCAGGAGAGCATATCTGGTTGCGCTATGCGACACAGTTCTCTATGGGAGGGCGCACCTATACTGTAGAGATGGGCATTCCTATGCCTATAGGTGTGAGTGCAGAGCGGCGTGAACAACTGTTACGCGAGGCGGACGCCGGCATGAATCAGCTCTCGATGCATGTGGAACAGCGTGTCACCCAGATGCTGCAACGGGCTCCACAGAGAGCAACTCCTGCTGCGACTTCTGCTGCAAAATCCGCTGCATCACCTGTCGCCCCAGCCTCGCCACCTGCTCCAGAGGCTATCATGCTCTCACCGCCTCCTGCACCCCAGGTACGAGAAGCAGACTATACCATACAGAGGGAAGCGATTGTGCCGCCAACACGCCCAAATGTAGCTGCAAGTATGCCTCATATGCCTGTATCCGGTGATACGAGTAACACGCTCTCACTGCCCCAATTTATTCAACACGTTAAAGAGAGTATGGGCTTGACACCCAAACAAGCCATGGAACTACTGAAGGTGAGAACGCTTACGGGAGTCAACCTGCGTGATGCCCTTGAACAGTTGCAGAGTCTGGTCAATCATAGTACTAATGTACCTGCTGAGAAGATGCAAATTGAAGGGCAAGTCGCTACATCAACAGATCAGCAGTCCGCCGCCTCTCGTTCATCAGCGAGCGCAAAAATCACGTCCATAGATCAGCATCGAGAGGTAATTGGTACGGTAGGTGATAGGCATCCTACCGCTTTCGATGAGGAGATAGACGTGGAGGAAGATCAAAAAGAAGCAGAGTTGGAGGATCTCGACCTGCTAGATGAGTTGACCCCACAGCAGCGCATAAGGGCCAAAGAACTGCTGGATAAGTTCCACGAGTCACGAGGTCCTACTGTTGTTAGTTCGGGTCGTTTACAAGTTCTCAACAACGTCATTGGTACACAAATCAGTCCTGAACAACTTCAGCAATTGGCACAAGGCATTTGGGGCGTTGCTAGCATCAAAAAGCTCAAAGTGGATCAGGTTGAGGTACTCATTTCTTGGGCTAAAGAAGATGACTTTTTACCGGACGTAGAAGCAGTGCTGGCTGTGCTTGAGGAGGAACGTTATGCGCGTGGTAACAGGTGAGGCCAAAGGGCGTAAGCTCAAATCTCCTAAAACCATAGGAACACGTCCCATTATTGCGCGGGTCAAAACGGCCCTGTTCGACATTCTGGCGGGTGAAGTTGAAGATACACACTTCCTAGACCTATTTGCTGGTACGGGCAGTGTGGGCATTGAGGCATTGAGCCGAGGTGCCGCGAGCGCAACTTTCATAGAGATGAACTACAAAGTGCTTACGCTGGTGCGTGAGAATTTGCAGACTACTGGTCTCGCAGACCGTGCCGAGGTACTGCACGCTGATGCATTCAAGTTCTTACAACGTTATGCTAGTGATGCTCCAGATGAGCGGCAACGTATGTACGATATTATTTATGTTGCTCCCCCCCAGTATCAGGGTATGGCAGCACAAGCCCTACAAATGCTCGATACCTCCACGCTGCTGTCCGATAATGGATTAGTTATCGTCCAAATTCACCCCAAAGAGCGCGAGAGTGTAGCAGTTGTGCATTGTGTACGCTTGATGCTCACTGATGAGCGACGCTATGGCAGTACGCTGCTCATGTTTTACCGTGTCCCGTATGGGCATGATCATGAATAAAGAAGGCAGAGTAAAAGCATGATAAACAGACCGGGAGGTGGGAACTTCGCCTTTTTGGATGCGGGCGAAGCAGCAAGGCGCTTAGGAATTGATCGCGTAATGCTTGAACGATGGGTGCAGGAAGGACGGCTCAAAGCGCACCGTGGCGTGGGTCGCGATGTCTTTTTTCGTACGACGGATGTAGAGGCTTTATACAATGAGCTGCATCCTGCATCAGAGCTGGCCGAGGCTGTGGCCGCAGACGAGCACGCTACTACTAGTGAAAGTGAAACTATAGCAGCGACACGTAAGAGGCAACAGGACCCGCAGATGCGTGTCTACTTACGCCTACAGGCAGACGCAAAATGGTATGACATCTCCGACGAGGATATTCAGGTCTGGTTTCAGCAACTTGCACCTGATGGCTACGAACGGAACAAACGCAATGCACAACACGCCATCAAGAAGTTGCAATTGTTAGTGAACTTGATTGAGGAAGCGCAACGTCGATGAAAATCTTATCTAAGAACGGGCAAAATTAACCGTTTCA
>JAFATZ010000164.1 GCA_019243675.1 Ktedonobacteraceae bacterium
CTAAACCTGAGAATGCTAGAAAAGAACTGGCAAAACCGATGAGAATGGTAGAAGGCGTCAGCACATGACCTGCAAACATCTTTGGGAACAAAGACAGGAAATACGAAAAGGAGATGTGCGTGAACACTGTGAAGAGAATTGCTATATCGCTTACAAACGCAATCACTGCTCCCACAAAGCTCACCCGCGCACTCTCTTTAATACCGATCCAGTTGAGGATGCCTAGCAGGATAAGGATGCCAATCGTGAGTAAAAGAAGAAGGAGTTGGAGCTTTCCCAGCCCTGGCACAAGTAGCGATACACCAAGTATAGGTATTACCACGCTCAAATACTGCATTCCTGATAGGCAGCTAATCGCTGCTGTGAGAAAGTAATCCACAAGGATAAACATGCCACCCAGTGCCCCCATCCAACGATTCATAGCTTGAGCTGCCACTGTCACCACTCCTCCGCCTTGCGGAAAACGATGAGTCACCTCGGCATATTTCAGCGTAAGCAGGACGAAGACGGACATGGTCAAGAAGACGAAGAAGCCCGCCAGGCTTCCAACCCCTCTAGTGCCATAGAGAATACCTGGAACATAGTAAACAGAAGTACCTATGTCTGCAAAAACAACAGCCCAGCAAAGCAAGGGGCCGAGCATACTCTTTTCCTGATTATGTTCGTCTCCAGAACTGCCATGTGTTGCCTCTTGCTCTACGGATTCTTGCGCCATATCGCTACCTCGCTGCGTTACTCAAGTAGGTGGTGTAGTAGGCAGGTTAGCTGCCTACTACACCACCTACTTACTATAGTACTAGTCTAGCACAGAAGCCGCTAATACACAAAAAATCTTGAGAAAATTTTTAGATTGTTTTTATTTTTACCTGAAGATAACACCCCCTTAATGTTTCTTCTCTATACTTTTGTTGACGAGCTTATTTTCATTTTTAGAGGAGAAACATGTATGCACGCGCAATCTGATTTTTCGATGTGCGGGCGTAGAACTATGCGCCCCTTCCTTATTTTTTCCTTGCTCTTTTTGCTCGGCTTTCTCGCGGCTTGTGGAGGTGGCAGCACACCGACTACTAGCACGAGCGGCTCGACGCCATCTGCACTCACTTGTAATAAGTCGTCCGGCTTGACGGTCTACTCGGCCCAAGGCTATGATTCGGATGCGACCAAGGCGTTCCAGCAGCAAACGGGCATCACCACCAAACTTGTTGACGACAGCACCGGCAACATCTTAGCCAAGATTGCCGCTGAGGGCAGTAATCCGCACTGGGATGTGGCTTGGTTTGATGGTAACGTTACCATGCAGAGCCTGGATGACCAGGGCTTGCTGCTCAAATGGCACTCGCCCAACGCCAGCAATCTGACGAGTCTGGGCACGTCCTATGTACCGAGCGATGCCAGCTACTATCCGTCAGGGGTGACGACTGTCGGGGCTATTGCCTATAATACGAAGCATGTCCCGGCAGCAGGTTTGCCGAAAGATTATCGCGACCTGCTCAATCCGGCGTATAAAAATCTGGTCTCTATGAATGACCCGGCATTCTCCGGCCCGACTTATCCCTTGATCGCTGGCATCGCCCAGATACTGGGTGGCGAAGACCAGGGTAAGCAGTTCTTCTCACAATTGAAGGCCAACAGGTTGAAGATCTTCCAGACCAATGACCCCACGCTCAGCAGTGTGGAGACGGGGGCACGTGAGTTCGGTCTCGTACAGGACTCTGCGATCTATGGCGCGATCAAGGCCGGGCAACCTTTAGGCATCATTTACCCAACTTCTGGCGTGATTGGTTTGCCCGCTGTGATGGGCATCTCCGCACATGGTCAGCACCAAGGATGCGCCCAGCAGTTCGTGAACTGGGTGCTGTCTTCCGCTGGGCAGTCGGTCATGACGCATCATGATCCGACCGATGGCGATACCTACTTCATTCCGGTCGTCACGGGCGTGACACCTGTTGTCAGCCGCCAGACCTCTGGCTTTCCCATTGTCAATTTGGATGTCCCCAAGTGGGCAGGAGTCGAGGCAGAGTATAAACAATGGTTCCACCAAAACATCGTCCTGTAGAGCCTGTTCAGGCGCGGAGTACGGCGAGCTGGCTCGCCGTACCCTCTTTGTCATTTCAAAGACTGCGGCGACGCCTTGGGCAAGCACTGGTGATTGGCATACCGCTGCTGTTGCTCCTCGTATTTGTCGTGTACCCTTTAGCAGCCATCATTCTGCAGAGCGTTTTTCCCTCACTCTATGCCTCATCGCCGAGTCTGCTTCCAAGCCTGGATGCGCTTCATCAAGTGTTTACCAATCCCATTAATTACTCAGCGCTACTCAACTCACTCTGGCTGTCGGGGATTACTGCACTGCTCGCCGCTCTTGTGGGAACGTTCCTCGCCATCCTAGCACGACGGACCGACCTGCCGTTGCGGCGCATCATGGATACGCTGGTGTGGATGGTCTTCTTCACGCCTTCGTTTCTGATCGGTGAGGCGTGGTCGCTGGTTTTTATTCGCGGAGGGATTCCCGATCAGTCTCTGCATTTCTCGGACAGCTTGCTCACCTGGTTTTTCTCGCCTGTTGGGGTGATCTTCATTCTCAGTTTGAAGACCTTTCCCTATGTCTATATCTCGGTCTGCGCCGCACTGCGTTGGCTCGGCTCGGAGTTCGAGGACGCCGCACGCATTGCAGGGGCGCGAACCTGGCGTTCGTGGGTAAGCATCAACGCCCCTCTGCTGCTTCCTGCCATTCTTGCCGCCGCGTTGATCGCTTTGGCCGAGGCGCTCTCAGACTTCGGCACTGCCGCGACCATCGCGCAGAACTCGAATGTCACGCTGGTGACCTATCAGATTTATACGGCCATCAATACTGCGCCGGTCAACTTCTCGCTAGCGGCGGCGCTCTCGCTGCTGCTCTTCCTTGCCATCACGTTAGCGCTACTGGTACAGGCTGGCACACTGCGCACTCGCTCGTTTCAAGTGATCAGCGGGCGCAATCGTCCGGCGCGCTCCATCTCACTTGGCGGCTGGAAATGGCCTGCAACCGCTCTATGTGGCCTGGTCTTCCTGTTGGCGCTGGTGATTCCGCTGGGAATGTGCTTACTGCTCTCTCTCCTGCACGCCTTCGGCCTTGGCATCACGCCCGCCAACTGGACGCTGGATAACTACCAAGCAGTCCTCACCCAGGGGTCGGACGATCTCGCGGCGCTGCAGCGCACCGTTCTCCTGGCGGTGACAACGGCCACAGTCGTGACACTGGTGGGACTACCCATCGCCTTCATTATTCGCCGTACTACGCTACCCGGGCGCGGGTTGCTCAGCATGTTCACACTGGTGACCATCGCCGTTCCGGGGATTATTCTGGCTTGTGGCTATATCTTTGCGTGGAACGCGCCCTACCTGCAATACGTCGGCATTGGCAATAATGGCGTGCAATTCTACGGCACCATCTGGCTTTTGCTGGCCGCGTATATCGGTGGCAGTCTGCCCTACGCGACGCGGCTGAGCATTGGTGGGCTTGACCAGATCGGTTCGAGTCTCCTGGAGACGGCACGCGTGCAAGGCGCAAATCTCCTCCAACTGCTGGTACGCATCATTGGGCCAATCCTTCGCTCCAACCTTGCCTCCATCTGGCTCCTGGTCTTTACTGGCTCGATGTTTGAGTTGGCAGCCTCCGAGTTGCTCTATCCACCAGGGCAACCGACCATGCCAGTGCGGATCACTGGCCTCTTCAACGATTTCAAACTGGGGCCAGGCATGGCTCTTTCGATGCTGAACGTCGGTATTGTATTACTGGCGCTTATCCTCTTTCGCGCTGTTCCCTTGCTGATAAGCCAAGTGATCCAGCGTCGCACGCGGAGTAAGACACCTTATGTATCTACACATCAAACAACTGAGCAAGAGTTACGGGTCGCGACGGGTCGTCTCTAATATCGACCTGGAGATGGAGGAGGGCGAGATCCTTTCTCTGCTGGGACCATCAGGCTGCGGAAAGACAACGATCCTGCGCATGATTGCTGGGCTTGTAGCGCCCGATGGCGGCTGGATTCAGGTCGGCGATCAAGTCTTTTACGACGGCAAACGAGAAGTGCCGATCGAGGAGCGCCGATTGGGCATGGTGTTCCAGGATTACGCGCTCTGGCCGCATATGACGGTTGCACGCAATATTGCTTTTGGTCTGCGCTTGCGCCGCTCTCCTTCGCGGGAGATTGCGAAGCGTGTGGAGGAACTACTGGAACTGGTGAGCTTGCCCGGCTTTGGCGACCGCTACCCACATCAGCTTTCGGGTGGACAACAGCAGCGTGTCGCTCTGGCGCGTGCGCTCGCCACCCAGCCAAGGCTGCTGCTGCTGGACGAGCCGCTTTCCAGCCTCGACACTGCGCTACGCGAAAGCATGCGTGCAGAACTGGTACAAATCTTTCACCACCTCAAAATCACAACCATTAACGTCACTCATGACCAGACCGAGGCCATGTCGATGTCCGACCGCATCATGGTCCTGCGCGACGGCATGGTCCAGCAGATCGGCACCCCGGCAGAGCTGTATCTTACACCGATCAACACCTTTGTCGCGTCATTTATGGGTCCGGCGAACCTCCTTTCAGGAGAAATCGTGGGGGGCGATGCACAAACCCATAGGGTAACCTTGCGCGTGAGCGGGCGTGGAGCTGATGGCCAGCTTGTCAGCGGGCAGACTTCGAGCGCTATCCGCCAGCGACTCAATGAGCACGCTAGCTTGTTGTGCCGCCCCGACGATATACACGTGCATCCTGAATCACATGCATTCGGGCATACCAACGTCCTCAAGGGAACGGTTTTTTACTCCTCGTTTGTAGGGGGACGCTGGCATACGTTGGTTCGATTAGAAGGAGAGCAGCAGTCATCACCCATTCTAGCCTATGCACCCTTTCAGCCGCGTGAGCAGCAGCAAGTCTGGCTTGAACTGCCGCCTGAGCAGTGCCGCATTGTACCGGAATAATCTGCGAACTGTGCTAACTATTTGGCACATCTATTCAGAAATATCACTCTATGTCTACATTTTGCCATATTTCAATAGCCGCCATATGCTATACTAGGGCAGATGCAAGCAGAAGTCCGTCCTATTTTTCTAATAGAGGAAGAGATAATGACCGTTAGTGAAACCTTTGAAACGATACAAACAATATTTAATCCAGCAGCGGCAGCAGGTCTAAACAAGACCTTTCAATGGAATATTACTGGCGATGAGGCTGGACAGTGGGCACTCAGAATTGCCGATCAGACGTGTCAGCTTATTGTCGGCGGTGTTGAAAAGCCTGATATCACTATGACCATGAGTGACAAGGATTGGCTCGCTATCGCAGAGGGGCGACTGGATGCCATGAATGCCTTCCTGACAGGCAAGGTGAAGGTCTCTGGTGACATGATGCTGGCAACGAAACTACAGAGCCTCTTTCCGGTACAACGCTAGTTTATGAACGAGGTAATAGCGCAGGCTCAATGAATGGTGCTAGCTGTTGACTCTGATCGGCAAAGGCACGCAGCAAACCAAAGCAGCCTGCCTCCATCATGATGCTATAGACTCAATATCAGTAGGCGAAGCTGATATTTTGATACGTTGTGGCTCGGCGTTTTGGGGATTTACATAACCTTCTCTCCAAACATGCGCCTTAATGCCTAGCCTTTCGCACGCTTCACGTTTTTCTTTATATGACGGTGTATAGTCAGGTTGATCTAATTTTTCTCGCTTTTCATTACACCACTGTCTAAATTTCTCTAAAGCTTTATCCTCTTCTATTGCTTCCTCTTGCTTGCTAATGATAGCCCTTTTTTCCTTTTCTAATGTATGCTTGCTTTTTGCTAGTTGATCTAATTTTGCTACGAAGTCGTCTATGACTTCACCCTCTGCACCACTTTCTATAGCTCTGTCTAATGCACGCTGGTAACTCTTCGCTTTGCGCTCTATCTCTGCTATGCTTCTGTCTACAGGCAAAAGATCATTATCTGTGTTATCCGGTTGCTTTTGTGCGTCGAGTGCCTGATTGACGAGCGAAGGATTGCGGATAATCTTTATGGCATACTGCCATGCCTCATTATCAACTATACTAGCTGTAATTCTCACTCCCTGGCATCCACCATAACGCTTAACAGCTACGCAGCATGTATAGTCAACTCTTTTATTACCGTGTATTCTACCGTGTTGGCCGCGCGATACGGTCATAGTGTGTCCACAATAGCCACAAAACACAAGCCCACAACGAAGTAATGCATCCTCTGGATTATCGTTGTTACGTTTTGCGAGTTGTCTATTACGCTCTTTTTGTTTTTGTACCTCTTCATAAGTTTCTCGATCAACTAAAGCGGGTACAGTACCTTCGGGTAACTTTATCTGTTCTTCCTTCGGGCGTTTTATGAGGATACGCGATTTTTTGCCGTTGCCGTTCTTCTGCGATTCATATTTGTTCCGGTATACCGTCGCGTCTCCTGTATAACCTTCATAATCTAACATCTTTGATATAATTGAGTCGTGCCAAATCGCGTTACCTCTGCGTGTTGGTACGCCCAAATTTTGCAAATGAAAACGAATCTTAGCTATAGGCCAGCCACTTTTAGACATCCGAAAAGCGAACTTAACAACCTTTGCCTCTGTCCAGTGGAACCCGTTTACATCTACTTTTATTACATCGTCATTCACTAAGTAAGCGGTTCTATCCTCATTCCATTTATAGCCATACCTTGCTTCTCCCCCGCCTAACAGCTTTCCGTCTCTGGCGCGTGCGCGTCGTCCGTCGTCGGTTCGTTGTAGTATTCTTTTCCTGTCTTCTGCTGCCATGAATCCGTATACGTGCAGCATAAATCTACCTGCGGGGCTATCCTCTATTTTCTCGGTGGCACTTTCCGTCTTGACACGATGATAGGCAAGGTCTTCCATAATGACGGTCTGTATCTCGTCTTCGCGTGCTAGTCGATCAAAACGACCAGCTACCGCAACATCAAACTCTCCCCTTCTTGCCATGCCTCGTAATTCTGTTAGCCCTGGACGCTCTCGCCAAACGACGCCCGTTATAGCGTCATAAACGACGTGTATAAGCTCGTAGCCTTGCTCTGCACAATATCTCTGAATATCTTCTAATTGCGCCTTCGGCCCGTATTTCAAATTCTGTTTTTCGTCTGATACGCGAATGTAACCTACCGCACGCTTCTTTGAAGTTGTAGCCTTTTGCTCGTTAGTTGTCATATTGGTAAATCCTTTCATGTGTTCAAACTATCATTTGTCGTTGTGCCTCCCCCTTTGAGGCAAGGGAGGCTTGCGATACTTAACAAAGGGGGAGTATAGAATCACTTTTCTTACATCTCAGGAAAAGTAGTACAAAAATGCAGTTTAGTGGTGACAACACGTTGATACAAAGGCCAAAAGTAGATGATACGTTCCCCTGTTTCAGCATTGACGGTCTCGACTAGTTCAAACGCCTGACAGTCTGCACCGTTGCAACGGGTGTTAAAATGCTTCCTATGAAGCGGTGTACCATGAATGTAGTTCATGGTATTTCTCTTTCTCGAAGAGTCTAGTTGCCTCTAGACTCTTCTTTTCTATGATAACGTGACGAATGATCTTGTCACAAAACAGGATAGGTGTATGACTTGGTTGTCGTTTCAACCAAGTCATAGCATCATCAAATGGTATACTCAACAATTGTTTCGGTCTCGACTGGCTGGCGTCTCCCTTGCTCAACTAGCTGCACGCTTTTCACCTACTTCTTGCGGGGTCTTCTGTCGAGACCGAAGGTACAGACATTCCATCCAAGAAGAAACCCACGATGCCATGCCCGCTTGTGTGTAGAAGGTATATCAGCGGGCATGTGCTGTCTTGCCAGATGGGCGTACTCATACCCTGTCAGGAAGAGGTAGGGACCCCACTCATCTTCCTCTGCCATCTGCTCATAGGCTTTACATGCGGCAAGATAGCCATCCTCGAGCGTGCGTGAAACACGGTATCGGGCCTTGCCGATACGAAGTAGCACATAGGTATCAAAGTCACGAAGAGAGGGAAGAGGTTCAGTTTCCCGCTCGCTTCCCATAGTGGGAACTGATGAAGGGGAGACATTGGTACCGATACTAGCGGTTTCTGTGTAGTTTAGCATGCTTCAGGCTCCTTTGTGCTTGACGCTCTAACGCATCCATGCCATACTGCTACTGAGAACAAAGCTACGATAACAACGGTTGGGACGTTCTCACTCGCTAGCTTTTTTATCACCCTCTTTCATGTTACTTATCTGTAGAGAAAGCAAGCACTCTTTAGCACTCTTAAAATATACTTAGCTGCTTTATGATACATCATAACATATCTAATTATCTTTTGCAATACATTATGGTATTCAGATACATGCTAGTTGACTCGACAACCTACCCGTAGTACAATGCTTAAAATTCAATGTTTAGGAGATTGTCATATGCCACAAGGTGAGAACTGGCTTACAACTGAGGAGATAGCTAACGACCTCAAGGTAAACGTCAACACTGTTCGGAGATGGATACAGTCAGGCGAGCTTGTGGCATTAGATGTAGGTGGCGAGTATCGTGTCTCTCGCCAAGACTACGAAGATTTTGTACGGCGCAGAAAGACAGATAAGCGAAAGCAATAACCAAGAATAATAAACATGAGTCATCCCAGAACGTGAGAAGCAGAGAGCTTCTCACGTTCTGGGATGACTCATGTCTTTCTCGGGTGGGGCTGGGCAACCACTGATGCCTTTTCTGCCAGCATGAGAAAGCCCTGTCTTTCGTGCCCATCGTGACTCATAGCAGGAGCTTGTGCCTCACCGAGAAAGTGCGCGATGTACCTTAACAAATGTGCGCCATGCAGAATAGATCAGCGGGCGGTAGATATAATCCTGTGTCGGCATATGCAGACGCGAGAACCCCCCAAACCCTTTTTTGTAGTGGTACACACCCCACATCGGCTCACTCGGTTCCAACACTTCGGGAATCGTGCGAAAGTCGAAATAGCTGCAACCGTGGGACTTGGCCCATTGAAAACTATGATATTGCAGAATATGGGCTTTAGGCAGATCGGACTTGCTGTTAGATGTGCCTGCAAACATGTCCCAACACCAATCACCGAAACGGATCACGAGTTTGGTGGCGATAGCTTCACCTTCATGCTCAGCTAAAAACAGCGCAGCATTCCCTTGACAGACAAATTGTCGCACAATCTCCCGATGATACTCCTTGCGATGGAGGAAGAAGTGATCTCGTTCGCTTGTTATCTTTAACAGGTCGTAGTATAGATCAAAATCGGCATCGCTCTGGGCCTCGCGTACAGTCACTCCCATGCGCTCAGCCATGCGTATATTCCGTCGCCATGCTTTTCTGAAATTGGCAAAGAGCTGTTCGAGATCAGGGCGCAGATCCAGCACCCAACTTCGTCGAGGATGCGTCGCGTAGGGGTTGGTTTGAAAGCCCAACGCATGATAAGATGCGATCCATGCATC
This sequence comes from Ktedonobacteraceae bacterium, assembly GCA_019243675.1. Taxonomy (GTDB): domain Bacteria; phylum Chloroflexota; class Ktedonobacteria; order Ktedonobacterales; family Ktedonobacteraceae; genus JAFATZ01. The sequence continues at coordinate 9,450 of JAFATZ010000164.1, forward strand.
CATATCGGGGTCGTCGTCAGCAATGTTTGGCTCCAAACGCAGGAGCACTGCGTGCTCTTGTCGTGCGATGTCATGTGCAGCATCGATCAAGGCTGCTAGGGCCGGAGCATTTGGCTGTTCTACTGTAGGTCCGCGCAGACAGTAGAGCCAATTGAGAGGTAGCCCTGGTATTTGCCTGGGAAGGGGGACAGGTCTGACTGACAGGAGCATGGCCCCCACTATGCGCCCACCCTCTAGGGCAGCCAGGCGGTAAATGGGCCTACCAAGATAGCAATTCAACTCACCCCATTCATACGATTGCAGCACATGTCCAGCATGGCGCTGACTCAGTAAAAATTCGTTCCACTGCTCGCTATCTGTGACGATGCATATTTCCGTTACAGGATGAAGTATATTTAGCATTGATGACCTTCTATAAAACACTATGCATACAAATACCCTTGTTTCTTCCATATTATATTATGAAGCGGTATAGTGCTTAGTAATGGTACCAAATTCCAAGGATGGTTTCACATAATTTCGTTGTTTGCTTCTCAGTGTATGCTGTGTATATGGTTGATAGGGTGGCTTAGAGGACAGAATTAATTATTAAAGAAGAGGTGAGTATGCAAATCAAGCGTAAAGTAAAGGTAGAAGGTGGGAACTTGAAGTTTAGCTCGGCCCACTTCATCACCTACGGAGGGAGGTGTGAGCGGCTACACGGTCACAACTACAGGGTGCAGGTTGAGATTGAAGGTGAGTTGGGTGACGATAAGCTCGTTTTTGATTTCACCGTGCTTAAGCGACTCACGCGTGAGATTTGCCAGCGCTTGAACCATCGCTTTTTGTTGCCGCTGCATAATCCCCATCTTGAGCTGACCTCTTCACATGATTCGTGGGAAGTGCGTTTTCAGGGGAAACACTATGTTTTTCCGCGTGTCGATGTGGTTGAATTGCCAATTGATAATTCAACAGCAGAGCGCCTGGCAGAATACATTTGTACTGAACTGTGCCGAGAGCTTGCCGAGTATGATACTGCACGTCTACATACGATCATGGTCGGTGTTGAGGAAGCTCCCACACAGATGGCATTCTATCAGAGACCATTACACGAAGAGTAATAGGGCTAGCGCTTAAAACGTCATCCACGTTGATACTGCTTTAAGCGCTAGAGTAGAGGGCCGTCATGCGACATTGGATAACTGCCCTGTGGCTTGCTGCTGCATTGCTGCGTGGAGTTGCTCCTGGCGCGGGGGCAGTGGTTTGCCGCTACCAAAGGTAGCTTTGTATGCCTCGAAGTTCCAGGTGCTGAAAAACTTCTGGGCTGCCTGTTCTCCGCTCTCGAACAGCATCTGTGCCTGCTCATGTGTCAGGTCAAACTGCGTTGCGCTAATGCCGTTGGCAGGAATAGCAATGGTACGGACAAACGTTGAGTCACTCATATAGAGTTTATCGTGTGCTGACAGCATAGTGCTGAGCAAAGCTTTAAGCATACCAATTTTACTGTTTGTCTTGCTGAACATCTCAGCTTGAATATGCGCTCCAACTGGGTGTGGATCAACTAAGCGGAAGCCAAGCGTTGGCTTATCGGGTTGCACACCGGGTCGCTCGAACAGGAAGAGTGGGAAGTTACTGAGTAGGCCCCCATCGACGATGCAGCTAGCAGTGCCATCGGCTTGCTTGAGGTACATCGGCACGAAAAAGAAGGGCAGACTCGCGCTCATACGTACAGCCCGTGCTACGTCGAGGTCATCGGGATTCTGTCCAAACAAGACTGCATCTTGTGGCAGGCGCAAGATGCGTCCCCCAGTAATGTCCGAAGCAATAATGGTCAGGCGATAGCGCATGAAAGGATCGGGATTGTCCTCCTGGCCTTTAACCAGCAAGTGGCTGAACTTCTGAATGCCCTTCTTCTGCAACTTTTCACGCATGAAGGTTTCAATATATGAGCCTGTATAGAACCCGCCTTTGGCTATCATGCGTATCACTTCTGAAAAGTGCATCAGGTCAAACAGGGGATGATCGATGAACTTGCGATAGTCAACTTCCTGCATGATCTCACGCATTTCCTCTGCACTGTAGCCAGCGGCCACGAAAGCTGCTACAACGGCTCCGGCTGATGTTCCTGCTACATAATCCCACTGGTAGCCAAGGCTCTCTGCCACCGTCAGTGCTCCCACGTGAGCGATGCCCCGCACGCCACCACCTTCAAAAACCGCACTTGCATGTATCACACTGTTTTCTTGTTTTACTGTAGTAAGTGCTATATCAGGCATAGAAAGAGCTCCTCATATGGATAGAATAGACATACATGCTTTTTTGAAGTGTCATAAGATAAACGGAGGAGGCAAGGGGATTTGGGTGAGAAATATGTCACAAATATACCTTGCGATGAGCAGTTCTACATGCTATGATACTAGTATAATCAAATACAAGTATGTCTTCGGGGCAAGGTGAGGGAAGCCTATGCGGCGTTCCCAATTCCTGATCGGCGGTAAAGCCCGCGACCTGTTGCTTAGCAATGGCTGATCTGGTGAGATTCCAGGGCCGACGGTATAGTCCGGATGGGAGAAGGCATTCAGAGCATGTTCGTTGATTGCATCTGTGTATGAGCTTATCTTGCCAGACACAGATTATTCGAATATGTTTTCAGATGAACCGTGAAGAGTTTCCTCTTTTCCTTTTTGTCTTTGTGCCCTCATCTCTCCGGCCTCTCCTGTACGTCCCGCATACCTGTTTTCCTATTCTAGGGGATCCTTGTGGGTCGCCCCAATGTTGATGAATGGAACTATCAACTATGCGTGACAGAGAGGCAATGCAGCAAGCTCTCGCCTGTGCAAGAAGTGTTGAAGGTCGCACCAGTCCACGTCCGCCCGTTGGGGCAGTGATTGTGCGTGACGGTGAGATCGTGAGCACAGGCGTGACCGCACCTCCTTATGGACCACATGCCGAGGTACAAGCACTCACCCAGGCTGGAGTAGCCGCACGCGGTGCAGAACTGTATGTGACGCTTGAACCTTGCTGCATTCATGTGCATACTCCGCCATGTACCAATGCAATCTGCGCAGCAGGTGTACGCCGTGTCGTTATCGCAACGCTTGATCCCAATCCTCGTGTACGTACACAGGGCGTAGAACAACTGCGTAATGCTGGTCTGCACGTCTCCCTTCTGGAAGAAGGTGAGCAGGCTCGTGAGGCTGCAGAACTGGTCAAACCGTTTGCTACCTTTATTACTAAAGCGCGTCCCCATGTGACAGCCAAGTGGGCGATGACACTCGACGGCAAACTAGCGAGCGCTACTGGTGATGCATACTGGATCAGTGGACCTGATGCGCGCACATGGGTACATGATCTGCGGGACCGCGTCGATGCCATTGTGATTGGCGCAGGTACAGCGCGTATCGACAATCCACGCTTGACTGTGCGTATCTCGCCTGAGCAGTATCTCTATCCACGCATACCACGAGGCAAGCCACCACTACGTGTAGTACTGGCAACTTATGGGCAGTTGCCCACTCACCTCGATTTGCTGCAGCCCGAATTGGGCGCAAACACATGTGTCCTTGTTGGGGAAACCTGCCCTTCTGAACAGAGAGAGCGTCTGGCCGCATCCGGTGTGGAGGTTGTTTCCGTTGCTGTTGGTATAGACGGCCGGATTGATCTGGGCGCAGCTCTGCAAGTCCTTGCACAGCGTGGCATCATGCACGTTCTGCTGGAAGGAGGATCCACACTTCTGGGAAGCGCCTTGGATCAAGGCTACATTGATCATGTAGCAGCTTTTGTTGCTCCAAAGCTCATCGGAGGTCGTGATGCTCCTACCCCTCTAAGCGGTGTCGGGGTGCCGTTGATGGCGCATGCGCGTCGGTTGAGCAATGCAAAGGTCAAGACAGTCGGCGACGATGTGCTTATTGAAGGTGATGTCGTCTACGATGAGGGATCAGCATTTGATACATATCCAGCTTGAGAAGGAAAAGAGCTATGAGAGATCTATTCGACATTACTAGACAGAACCTTACCGTTGCTGAGGCCGTGCGCGAGGTACGTGCAGGTGGCATGGTGCTGATCTGCGACGATGATACTCGTGAACATGAGGCCGATGTGTGTCTAGCGGCCCAGTTCGCGACGCCGGAGGCTATCAACTTTTGCGCACGTCAAGCCTGCGGCCTGATCTGCGTTGCGCTTGCTGGGGAGCGGCTCGATGCTCTGCGTATCCCCCTTACGGAGAAGGGAGGTGATCCATTGCAGGGTACCGCCTTCACTGCTTCGGTCGATGCCCTACGTGGTACGACGACGGGCATCTCCGCACGTGACCGTGCGCTGACTGCACATGTGCTGGTTGATCCTATGACGCGCCCCGACGATCTTGTGCGTCCAGGGCATGTTTTCCCGCTACGAGCACGGCCAGGGGGTACTCTGGAGCGACGTGGTCATACCGAGGCTGCCGTAGACTTGATGCGTATTGCGGGACTAGAGCCTGGCGCGGTCATCTGCGAAGTACTGGATGATATGGGAGAGGCAGCACGGGGACAGGTGTTGCTCGACCTTGCCCACAAATGGGGACTTGGTATCATATCCGTCGATGCCATCGCTCGCTATCGTGCTGCACATAAGGTGAGTCTGCTCACCGAGACGCAGTTGCCTACACCAGATGCGACTTTTCGCTTGCTCCATTACCGTGAGCTTGAAACGGGTCGAGACTATCTCGCGCTGCTGCTGGGCGATATGCGCTACGAGCCTCATCAGAGCACACAAAACGAGTCTAGTGAGCAAGAGCAACCACCACTGCTACGCCTGCACTCTGCCTGTATAACAGGTGACATCTTTGGCTCTCAACGCTGCGATTGTCAGGCACAAATGCATGCCGCACTGCATATGATTGCCGCAGAAGGGAGAGGGATGCTGCTCTATCTGCCACAGGAGGGACGCGGCATCGGCCTTGCAGGCAAGCTCCAAGCGTATCTACTGCAAGAGCAGGGGCACGATACGGTCGAGGCCAACGAACAGCTTGGCTATCCGGTTGACGCTCGCACGTACGACAGCGCCATCGAAATATTACACCAGCTTCACGTCACCCATGCACGTCTGCTTACCAATAGTCCGGCAAAGATACAGGCCCTCATTGAAGACGGCATCACCGTTGAACGCGTCCCACTAGAGATAGCACCGACGACGAAGAATATACGCTATCTTCAGACGAAGCGCCTGCGCCTCGGACACCTTTTTTCGTCACTCCCTCAGGAGGAGAGAACAGCTCTTTCCCCTGAGCTAAACTCAACAAATAGAGAGGAAGCTGTACACGATGTGGACCTCTGCCGAGCCTCCCACGCCTGATCTAGATGGAACTGATCTCACGATTGGCATTGTTGTGTCACGCTATCGCTGGCACATTACGAGCGCTATGCTCGATCTTGCCCAACAGACACTTCTACACCTAGGGGTCGCACCAGAAAAGATCCATGTAGTCTTTACCCCTGGCTCCTACGAACTGGCAACTGTAGCCCAAGCGATGATTACGGGCGGACACTACCATGCCCTCATCTGCATTGGCTGCGTGATGAAAGGAGAGACGCGCCACGATGTCGTTGTCAGCGACGCGGCAGCACACGGTATTCAAATGGTCGCGCTCAATACCCAGGTACCCATCGTCTTCGGAGTGATCTGTGCCGAGAATGCGCAGCAAGCAGAGGCCCGCATCGAACGTGGCATCGAATGCGCTGAGGTCGCAGTAGAGATGGCTCTGACTGTACGCAGACTTCAGAAAGGGAAAAGCTGATGTTCACAGGAATCATTGAAGAAGTAGGAACGCTCAAGCAAGTTGAACCGACGGGCATAGTGATTCAGGCGCAACTTGTGCTCGCAGGCGTTGAGGTCAAGGACAGCATCGCAGTCGATGGCGTCTGTCTGACAGTTACCGAACGTGGTGACGACTGGTTCCGCGTCGATACCATGCCTGAGACACAGCGCCGTACACGCTTTGCTGGCTTACTGCTAGGCGCTTCCATAAATTTAGAGCGCTCTCTAGCCGTCAATAGTCGCATGGGAGGACACATCGTGCAAGGCCATGTCGAGGCAACTGCTGCCATCCTTTCTATAAAGGAGGATGGCATTGGGCATACCGTCGAGATTCAACTGCCCGAACCGCTTCGTCCTTACATCGTCTCGAAAGGGTTCATCGCCGTTAACGGCGTCAGCCTCACCGTCGTCGAACGTATGCAGGATCGCTTCTCGGTTGCCCTCATTCCCTATACGTACGAGCATACCAATCTTGGTCAGGTGCAGGTTGGCACCTTGTTGAATTTGGAGACCGATATCCTGGGCCGTTACGTGGTGCAGTTTTTGCAGGAAACTGACCAGAAAGTTCCAACACTCAAGCGCTGACGAATTGCTCAATTGCCATTGACAATCCGCTGATGATATAGTACACTTGTTCTTGATTTCCGTCTCCCATGCAATACACAGGAGAATTTCAGTAAGAAAGCAGACAAAATGGCTATGGCCGAAGATCATACCTCACTGGCGACAATATACAAGGGTTGGGATGTTTACCAGCAACATCTGGTTCAGGCTATCGCGCCGCTTTCCCTTGAACAACTTGCTCTGCATGCCGCGCCACATCTGCGCTCAGTAGGCATGATTGCTGCTCATATCGTCTCTGCGCGTGTGGGATGGTTTCACATGGTGATGGGCGAAGGGAGCACAGATCTTGCTCCGCTGGCAATCTGGCAACGCGCAAATGAAGCAGTGCGCAGTGCCTCTGAACTGGTCAATGGCCTAGAGAGAAGTTGGCAGATGATGCAGGATGCGCTCGCACGCTGGAGCACTGCTGACCTGGAATATATCTTTCAGGGAACATGGCAGGGACAGGAGTACAGCTTCTCGCGCCAATGGATCATTTGGCACGTTATCGAACACGATCTGCATCACGGCGGCGAACTTTCTTTTTCGCTGGGAATGCATAATATAGCAGCCATTGATATCTAGTACTCCCTTTAGGAGTTGTAAATTGCGTTCGCGCATCGCAGACTAATTGACCGTGAGAGCGCTTTATCTACCGCTCGCACAGCAGGAATGCCGATGGTCGCACCAGATTCAAAGGCATTGATCTGTTCAAAATTGCAGTTCGCTCCATTTCTGGACGGGTTCCCAGTCTCAAAACGGCACCGTTGTGTAGCCAGTTCTCAGATGAATTGAAAAGCTAAGGCTGATTGAAGCTCCTGGGTCCCTTTTTTACGGCAGGCATCCAAACGTGTGACAGCCCGATGGGTGTATGCTCCCACCTCCCAAAAGAGCCACGACCAGAGGCAGCACCACCCCCAGCAGCAGCAGCAGCCCCGCTATCGTGATTAGGAACAGTTTGGCCTGTGCATGGCCAAAATTCAAGGTCCACCCGAGTCCGAAGCGCTTGGGGACAAAGAGCGCAGGATCGTCGGGATTGTTGTACCACAAGCCTGCATACCAGTACCGCTCATCATCACGGAAAACGACAGGAGCCGATGGACGACCAGCGGGTGTGCTCGTTTCTCTCCGAGAACGCGGTAGTGGCAGGACCAAGATCAAGACAATGATAATCAGCGTTCCACAGATGATGAAGAGAACGGGCCAAGATATATTCATAAATGTTCCTCAACCTATGGTGACCTTCTCTACAGTATACCTTTCAATTTTTTTCTCGTCAACATCAAACCCTAGTCCAGGCTCTTCTGGTACTTTGACATAACCATAATGGTCTACGGTAAAACTATCCTTTACTAAATCATCGACGTAAAAAAGATTTATTGGAGATATATCCCCAGGATAGACGTAGTTTGGCAGAGAAGAGATAGCAATATTGAATGCTCTTCCTATGCCAGTCTCAAACATGCCACCACACCAAACATCAACAGCATGCTTTTGGCACACATCATGAATTTTTTTGCTTTCCAGAAGTCCACCCACTCTTCCTGGCTTAATGTTTATGACCTTACATGCATGCAAATAGATCGCGCGTCTTGCATCATCTGCAGAAAGAATACTCTCATCTAAACAAATTGGTGTTGTGATTTCTTTTTGTAACACTGAATGATCTACTATGTCGTCATCAGCCAGTGGTTGTTCTATCATAGTAAGGCTGTACTGATCCAGCGCCTTAAATAGCTTTACATCTTCAAGCGTATATGCGGAATTTGCATCAACCATGAGAAGTATCGAGCCAAATTTTCTTCTTATTGCTTCTACTACTGTTATATCCCAACCAGGTTTAATCTTAATCTTAATCCTTTGAAATCCTTCCTCTAGTTTTACCGCAATCTCATCCAATATTTCTTCAATAGTTTTTTTTATGCCTATACGCGCACCAACAGCAACTTTATTCTGCGTTCCTCCTAGCAATACCTTTAATGCTGTGTCTTGCTGGATGGACAAAGCCATCCACACCGCTGTCTCCAGTCCTGCCTTTGCAAAAGTATGTTTTTTGATTATCTTTAAAGAGTCCATGAGTGATTGCACATCAGGAAAATCTTTATGTAAAACAAGAGGGGCTATATAGTCTCGTAATGCAAGCATACAGATGTCTATTGTATCAGGTGAATAGAACGGAAATGGCATTGCGGCAGCCTCTCCATAACCTATAATCCCGTCATAGGTTTCGATCTTTACTATCACAGTGGGCTTGTTAGTAAGGGTGCCGAAGCTCGTGGTAAATGAGGTTACTATTGGAATTTCCACTTTGTGTAAGACAATTTTCTTGATCTTCATAAAAAACCGCCGTTCCTTTTTTTTATTGAATGCGAGGTGGTCCTTGCCTGATGCGGGTACGCACTTGCTGTTCTCTGGAAGAGGACCAAGTGCCCCACCTAGTTTCCATCCACCATGTAGCTCCCGCCTCTGCCCATGGTCGCACAATGTCACTAGCTTGCCCATGATTCTCACCGGGCGTTTCTCCCTCCCACACAATGTCGAAAGGCGTCGCCGAGGAACGTTCCCTCGCAATAAACGTTTTCATGGCTTGAATGTCAGCAGGTGTTATCTCGCCATCGTCAGGCATTTTATTAGGGAGCAAGCCGTCATAGCGCAGAGCACGCTGCATGGATTTCATGCGTGGCCAGACTCCTACCACCCAGATGGGGATACGGGGCGATTGTACGGGAGGAGGCAAGAAGGTCATCTCTTCCACGTGATAATGTTGCCCTTGAAAACTGAATGGTTGCCCACTCCATAACCCGGTTAGAATCTCCAAGCTCTCGTCGAGCAATTGCGCACGAACTTTGCGCTCTGTTGCCTCTCCCACTTTCGCGAAGCCACCATCATCAAGCGCTCCTAGCCCGACGGGCAGAATAAGCCGTCCGTTGGACAGGTGGTCAAGCGTCACTGTCTCGCGTGCCACTTTCCATGGTCGCCGCCGCGACAGGGGCGTCAACACCGCGCCAATGCGTATGCGTGTAGTACGCGTGGCCATAGCAGCTAAGACAATCCACGGATCGTACATGAGTCCTGCAGCTTCAATGCAAATTGCATCCCAGTAAAAGACGCCATCCCATCCTGCGTCTTCCGCTTCAGGGGCAAGCTCAATAAGAGTAGAGAGGTCTCCTCCAGGAAGGATGAAACCGTATTGCATGGGCAGCTCCTCTTTTCATAATCCAGAACGTTTGAAAACTTGCTGTGATTCACTATACGATGTTATTCCTAGTCTAGCACTTTTTCGGGATGATGTACCGCCTGCCACCAAATTGCACTTCTTACGTTCCAAAAAGGTACGTAAGCCCCGACACTAATCCTTGCTCCTATGGTGCTCCGTTATTTTTGACCTAATTTGTCAATTGGAGTACACTATACCTATTCACTGTAGCATAATATAGACTCAAGAAGAAAGATGCATCTATGATACGACATGAATATGCACAATCACACGAAAACCTTGTCTATTATTCTTATCGGCTCTTTGAACCGTTTCCTCAGATCTCATCTGTGATCTCAACGCGGCTAGGTGGCGTGAGTGAGGCTATCTGCATTCACTCAATCTTTCGTTCAGCGTCGGAGACGAAGAACAGGCTGTTCTCATCAATCGCTCCCTGCTCTACCATGTTGTCGACATCGAATCAGAGACCGTTGCGCAGGCTCACCTAGTTCACGGAACACGCATCGAAATCGTAAAGAATCTTCCAGAGGCTGATGGCAGGGTTTTTGCAGCAACTGATGCCTTGATTACCAATGAGTTTCGTAGGTCGTTAATGATCTTGATAGCAGATTGCGCTGCAGTCTCCATTTTTGACCCCAAACAGAACGTGATTGCCCTCGTCCATGGAGGCTGGCGGGGAACAGTTGGAAGAATCATCCAGAAAAGCATCTCAATCATGAATGAAGTTTTTGGGTGCGATCCGTCAGATATCTTGGTTGGAGTTGGACCGAGCATTGGCCCGTGCTGTTACGAAGTAAAAGAGGATGTGATCAGCATATTCCAGAAAGAGTTCCCCCAGCAGGCACAACATTTCTTTGTGCCCAAAGGAAACGAGAGGATCCATCTGGATATGTGGACTGCACTCCGTTACCAGATATTAGGAAGCGGCATTCGACCCGACCATATTGAAGAGTCGGGAATATGCACCGCCTGCCACCTAGATGAATTCTACAGCTACCGCGCAGAACGAGGCAAGACGGGGCGCTTTGCAGGATTGCTTGTTTTACGCTCTGCGACTTGACTGTCTACCACCTCACTGCACTTCTCTTACTCCAAAAAGGTACGTAAGCCCCGAGGCTAATTGTGGTTTGACATATATAATCCCGCCAGTTCGGGGTTTATGCGTTAGTAGAAAGCAATTGGCAAGGTTCTCAGTATGAGAACCTGTCTGAAAACGTGCTCAATGTCATTCCTTATGCCCCTTCTAGAGGTATTTGAAATGATTTTTCAGACAGGTTCTGAGAAAAGACATCTAATAACTTGATTTCTTACTTCGTGTTTTGCACCAGTTATATATCTGTAAGATGCTGACTACGGCTCCAGGTAAGGCTATCAGCACTGTGAGCCAAAATTCCAAGAAGAGCTACCTCCTTTCTGTTATGCGGCTGCTCTGAAGAGCTCAGTGACTTCTTTGGACATGACATAGAAAGCTGCAGTAGCGCCTGTAGCATAGTGGGTCTGATACGGCATATCTCGTCCGACTTTCTTGCAATGAACACCTACTGGTCCTAATGTGCCAGCTATAGCCATATGCCCTTTAGGCATTGCTAAAGCCGCCGCGATGTCCGTGCCAAGCACTTGCTGGTCAGGGTGATCAGCCAGATAGCTGAGGACTTTTCGTGCATTTGGACTACAAGCAGCGAAGATCTGTTTTGCTAGGTGCTCATCTCCTTCCGACCATGGGCGGGGAGATTGATTGCCAGAAGTATTTGACTTTGGACGATTAAGAGCCGCAACCATCTCGTAGAACTCTGAGACACGATCGGTGGGAATCTGAGCGGTTACTGTGACAAGTTCGGTCATTTGGTATTTCCTTTCATTTTCAAGTCAATGTAAACAGCTATGCTAGCTATGGCTAGGTTATACTTATTATAACAGATCTTACTCGAACATACAAATTGGTGTGTAGACCAAGCCATAGAAGCCAGTTCCTGAATGAATTACAGCCTACTATGGAAAGGATTGTAAAGGTCTAAGAGTAGGAGTTAACCTATCCTCGCATTTCGTTTCTCTTAGAGCAAGCACTATCTGCGATAAAAAGAGAGAAGGAGTTGGGGAAAAGATGACTTTTGGTGTTACGAGGCGTGATAGAGCACCCATTGACGAAGTAACGGGAAGGAAGCACGACCATAGCTTTGGCGTTTGGTCAACTTCAGTCGAGTGGACATGCCTCTCTCAAGGACCGTTTGAGGAAATTCGATGGTCACAGGCCCAGCTAGTGGTACTGGCTTATTTCATCTAGTAGACGTTTCGCTTCCTCCAAAGCTGGCTTGTAACAGTAAGGAGGACTATCACATGACGAATCATTAAGAGCAGCTTGAGCGTATTTTATTGCCTCTGTCCGGTTGTCATCTTCTATGGCTAATCTTGCAAGAAGATTGTAAACATCGGCTCTCAACACACGAAACTCTGAACGATTAGCGATAGCTAATGCCTCCGTAGCAGATACTTTCGCCTGATACTTATTACCCTTAGCATGATACAAGCGCGCCCAGGCAAGTAGAAGATCAGCCTCATAATCCACCATGTTTATTTGACGACAACGGTACAATGCTTCTTTCAAATGCTGTTCCGCCTCTTGAAGAAGTTTGGTTGAGCGCTTTTCTTCTTGAGAGGCCAAACAAATGTATGTCCATCCCAACAACCATTCGGTACGAATAATATCTCTTTCGTCCTCTCGCAC
>JAFATZ010000168.1 GCA_019243675.1 Ktedonobacteraceae bacterium
AAGTCCATCCGTCATGCTTACATCAGCGCTGCGTGCTGAAATGGGCAGTGCAGCGGTTCGCCTTGCTCAAGCCGCCGGCTACGTCAACGCTGGTACGATGGAGTTTCTGCTTGATGCCGATAAACAATACTATTTCCTTGAAATGAATACCCGGTTGCAGGTGGAGCACCCCGTGACTGAACTGGTCACAGGGCTGGACTTGGTACGCCATCAGTTCCTGATTGCTGGCGGTGAACCGCTCGGGCTGACACAAGAGCAGATACAGCAGCGCGGTCATGCCATTGAGGCACGCATTTACGCGGAGGACGCCGAGCGCGACTTTCTCCCATCAACAGGCAAGATCACGCGCATGGTAAAACCAGAGGGACCGGGCATCCGCGTAGATAGCGGCATTGAAAGCGCAGACGAAATCACTCAGTTTTACGACCCCATGATTGCTAAACTTATTGTTTCTGCCGAGGATCGTCCCGCCGCCATGGCACGCCTACAAAGAGCGCTTGAACACTATGCTATCTTTGGCGTCACCACTAACATTCCTCTGCTGCACGCTATAGCCGTTCACCCTGCCTTTCAAGAGGGCCTCACCCACACAAGCTTTCTTGATGAGTATCACCTCACCGACAAGCACATAGCACAAAGCGCAAAGCTACCAGCAGAAGTACTGATGGCAGCCGCTGTGCAGGCGGTCAACAACGAGATCAGGATGTACAATGCTAACAGCACAGGTGTGCAGACAAACCCGACCAATCCCTGGAAAACGCTAGGCCCCTGGCGTATGCTAAACGAAGCACGGATTATCAGTTGTCGCTATGGACAGCAGGAGCATAAGGTTGCACTCAAGCCAATAGTACCTGGCACTTGGAGCATTCAGCTTGATGACGGCATACCAGAACGTATTACTGTCACATGCGGCATTGACAACCTCGTGCTGCTCACGCGGGATACAGAGCAGGTACGCGCATACGTCCAGCAATATACAGACGAGACACAGGTGATGGTGCGAGGGCAACTCTACCATCTGGCACATAAGCAACCGCCAAGCGTAGAAACAAGTGCTGGTGCTACTAGAGCAGCATCAGCTCAGAGAATGCTCACTGCGCCTATGGCTGGAACCATCATCAAGGTACAGGTACACGATGGAGATAGTGTACAGGCGCAGCAGGTGCTTGTCATTCTCAGCGCCATGAAAATGGAGCATGCCATCACCGCCCCGTATAACGGCACAGTGCAGCATGTCTATTATCAGGAGGGGGCCGTTGTCAGGGGAGGTGACACGCTGGTTGAAATGCAGTAATAGCAAATCCGGTTGAAGATCGCAGAGTAAGAGGAAGGAATATTTACAATGACTAGTAACTTCTTATACTATGGGGATAACCTGGACATCCTGCGGCGCTACATCAAAGATGAGACGATTGATCTTATCTATCTTGACCCACCTTTTAATAGTCAGCAGAACTACAATGTGTTATTCGCCGAGAAAAGCGGTGTACGCTCCGCAGCACAGATCAAAGCCTTCGGGGATACCTGGAAGTGGGACCAAGGAGCAGCACAGACGTATCAGCAGGTAGTAGAAGCAGGTGGGACGCTGTCAGAGACGTTGCAAGGCTTTCGGCGCTTACTTGGCAGCAATAATATGCTTGCCTATCTTGTGATGATGGCCCCACGTCTTGCGGAGCTATGGCGAGTGTTGAAGCCTACGGGCACAATTTACTTGCATTGTGATCCTACAGCCAGCCATTATCTCAAACTGCTCATGGACTCTATATTTGACGTAAGAAACTTTAGAAACGAAATCGTCTGGAAACGCTCTCAACCAAAATCCCACGTCAAGATTCGCTTTTCTAGAGCACATGATGTACTCCTATGTTATGCGAAAACGGAAGCTGCCCCTTTTTATCAAGCATATACACAGCACGACCCCACATACATTAAGAAGTTCTATCGGCATGTAGAACCAGAAACAGGAAGACGATACCAACTAGATAATCTTATCAATCCAAATCCAGATAGACCTAATCTTGTCTATGAGTTTCTTGGTGTAACCAAAGTGTGGCGTTGGACAGAGGACCGTATGCAGGCAGCATATAAAGCTGGTCTTATTGTTCAGCCGCACCCAGGAGCAATTCCACGGTATAAACGTTACCTGGATGAAATGGAAGGCACACTACCCACCGATGTCTGGGATGATATCGAACATTTGCATGGATCGCACAAAGAACGGCTTGGATATCCCACGCAGAAACCACTTGCCCTGCTAGAGCGCATTATCAAAGCGAGTAGCAAAGAAGGAGACATTGTGCTTGACCCCTTCTGTGGCT
>JAFATZ010000255.1 GCA_019243675.1 Ktedonobacteraceae bacterium
GAGCAAGGCGCTCCGAATGGTGACACGCTCGTTACCACTCCACCTCGACACTTTGATAGCCATAATGTATGAGGTTGGGAACATGAGACAGTTTCTGGTTGGCTACAAGCCGCATACCCGGAAGGCGCTGGGTGAGCATCTCAAAGGTTATGCGCCCTTCTAGACGTCCAAGAGGTGCCCCTACACAGAAGTGTCCTCCGTAACCAAAGGCCAGGTGGCGGTTAGGCTTGCGTTGCATATCGAACTGGTCGCCAAGAGGAAATTGTGTTTCATCACGATTCGCTGCGCTATAGAGCAGAAACAGCTTTGTCCCGGCAGGCATAACCACTCCTCCGACAGTGACTTCTCTGGTTGTTGTACGGGTAAGCCCAGGAACCGGATCATGATAGCGAAGAATCTCTTCAATGGCCGAAGGAATGAGGTCTGGGTGCTCACAGAGAGTTTGCCAACGCGTCGGCTCTTCAAGGAGCAGCACCAAGCCGTTGCCGATCAGATTAGTGGTTGTGACATAACCTGCTAGAATGACACCCGCGATGGTGTGGATGAGTTCTGCTTCGCTCAGCGGCTCCTCTCCTGGAATGCAGGCGTTAAGCAAGTCCGTAATTCCATCCTCTCGGGGAGCGCTTCTTCGTTGCTCGATAAGCTGAACAATATAACGGTGCAAGGCGAGGAGACTCTGTGCATGTGCTACCTGCCGCTCTTCAGGCATGGGTGATAAGATCAACGCATTCCAATCATCGCTCAGTCTCTTTATCTCCTCCATATCTTTTTGAGGAACACCGAGCAGGGTGAGGACGACCTCCAAGGGGAGAGGATACGCTAGTTGTGAGATGATTTCGGCATGGCCATCGTTGATGAAGGCATCTACCAAGCGGGTCACTATTTGACGGATCAAGGGTTCCATTGTCCTGATGCGTACTGGAGCAAACATCTTCTGTAACGGTTCTCGCAGCCGTACATGATTGGCCCCATCAGCATTGACGGCTATGGGTACAAACGGGTAACCCTTGCTCAACTCGGCGATAGTTCGGGGATACATCGTGATACCAGGAGTGAGGGTATCCTTGGATGAAAAGGTGTCGGGCTGTGACAAAATAGAGTGAATGTCATCATAGCGCGAAACGAGATAGGCGTTTATACATGGACTGAAGGTGATAGGCTCCTCGTGCCTGAGTTGCGTATAAAACGAATAAGGGTTCTCCAAATGCCGATCAAAAGGGTCGTAGGTCATACCAAGAGAAGGATTGTTTGTGGTCATGAGATTGCAACCTTTCTAGATGAGCGCCATTCTCCTTGTTCAGTATATCACATATTGACCTCAGCAAGGTTGCAAAGGAAATCGTAACTTATTTCCCAACATTAAAGCGGAAGTGAACAATATCACCATCCTGCACAACGTAGTCTTTCCCTTCAAGCCGCTGTAACCCCTTCTTGACAGCGGCAGGGAAGGAGCCTACCGCCATGAAGTCCTCGAAGCGCGTCACCTCGGCGCGAATAAAGCCGCGTTCAATATCGGAGTGAATCTTGCCAGCAGCCTCGGGAGCCTTAGCACCCTTGGTAACAGTCCAGGCGCGCACCTCGTCTTCACCCGCAGTCAGAAAGGTGATCAGGTTAAGCAGGCGATACCCTACCTGAATGACGCGGTCGACTCCCAGTTGGGGCAAGCCAAGCGACTGCAGGTATTCGTGTGCGTCTTCTTCCGGCAGTTCGGCTAGTTCGGCCTCTAAACGTGCCGAGACGGCGACCACCTCGGCCCCTTCTTTTTTTGCACGTTGCGCAACCGTAGCAATGCCCTTGAGTTCACCTGTAACATCCTCGCATCCCTCACCTCGTGCGATGCTAGCGAGCATATCATTAGCTGCACCGAGTACTTCCTCGCTCACATTGAGCACATACATGCGCGGCTTCATAGTCAGCAAGAAGAGTTCGTTCAGCATACTTGCCTCTTGTGGCGAGAGTTCAATGTGACTCGCTAGGTTCAGCTCGTTGAGACCCTCTTGCAGCCGCTGCAGCACTTCTAGCTCCTG
>JAFATZ010000302.1 GCA_019243675.1 Ktedonobacteraceae bacterium
TATCATCAACTGTCACCTCGGCAACGGTTGCTCTCTGGCGGCCATCCGCGATGGACGCAGCATTGACACCACGATGGGCTTTACGCCTCTAGAGGGTCTCATGATGGGCAGCCGCTCCGGTAGCATCGACCCTAGTATACTTATCTACCTGCAACGCGACCACGGCTATTCTGTTGACAAGATTGAGCGGGTGTTGAACGAAGAAGCGGGCCTTAAAGGCATTTCCGGTGTCTCAAACGACATGCGCCAGATTCACAAGTTGATAGACGAGGGCAATGTTCGTGCCAGACTCGCCCTCGACATCTACATCTACCGCCTGCGCTTCTTCATTGGTGCCATGCTTGCTTCCCTTGGTGGACTAGATGTCCTCTCGTTTACAGCAGGCGTAGGCGAGAATGACGCAGAAGTACGTGAACAGACCTGTCAAGCCTTCAGCTTTCTTGGCCTCAAACTCGATGCTGTTAAAAATACCCAATCCCCCCTTGACCAAGATATTGCTACGCTAGACTCTGCAGTGCGCGTCCTGATTGTACATACAGAAGAGGATTGGGAAATTGCTAAAGAATGTTGGAAACTAGCTTGAGGCAATCTCAAACGGAGGAAGCTTGGTTTCTTTGCCTTGCCGACAATCTTCTAGAGCACTTTGAAGCATACCCAATTGCTCGTGTAAGTTATCGAGCTTGCGAGTCAGAGCATCCCGTTTATTGTGCACATCTGGATCATTTGCATCAAGCTTATTGACTTGATCTTGGGTTGTGCTGATATAGAGACTTTGCTCACGAATACGCTCTTCTATCGTACTACAATCGAAAGCTTTGCTGCTCATTATGTCTTCTCCTTGCGGCTCTTCCGCTTAACAACGCTGTTCCTTACGCACATCTTGATTGGTTCTTCACACGAAGAGTACGCATCTTGCCAGCGGGTGCATAACTCGTATACTACACGCGAGACTAGCATGCAATGTTTCAACAAGTGGCTATCTCCAGCTACCACAACCTTCGTACCTTCTCTTTATGCTATAATAGGCGGCGAGAAACTTATCTCACGCACACATTCTAGTATAGAGGCACGAAATGCCGACACGCGATGATGCATATAAGTTGATGACGAGCCATGTAAAAAACGAGAATTTGCAGCAACTGCAATTTACAGCGAGCGAGGTTGCAGAATACGAATACTGTCCTCTTGCCTGGTGGTATGAGCGGTTCGAGCCAATGGCCCAAGCCAATACAGAGGAGTTGTTTGCATGTCTAGTAGAGCTAGAGCACGAACACGATACACAAGCTCCCACTCTACCCGAATATCAGATGGTGGAACAACTACTGGTGAGGCGCGGAGCCTTCGAGCAGGGGCAGCAATTGCACCAGAAACACGCCGATGAGGTCGCAGAGCTTGAAGAGGAACGCGTCGTTGTTCCCACTACGAGCAGCGCACCTCGCTTACTGCTGCTCACAGTGGCACTTGTAGTAGTAGCGTTGATCTTGATAGTCGTATCACTGGTGTTGCGATGATTGCCCATTTTCTCTTTCCCGCTGGGCTTGCCTTGCTGCTGCTTGCCATAGCATTCCTGCTACTGTTGCTCAATGAGCGGCGTTACCAGCGTAGCCGTTTGATAGCGGAACGGCATCGTGCGCTGGGCCTACCGACGGGTGAGCTTGTCTACGAAGATGCCGACGGTCGGGGCGAAACGCTCTACTCCACCGAGTACTCTCTCGTGGGCAAGCCCGACTACATCGTGCAGCTCAGCGATGGCCGTCCTGTACCTATCGAGATCAAACCCAACGTACAGAATGCCACAGCCCCCTATCCCAATCACGCTGTGCAGGTGGCAGCCTATTGTCTCATTCTAGAGGACTACTTCGAGCAGCCACCGACACACGGTATCCTGCGCTACGCCGACTGTGAATTCACCGTCGAGTATACCCCTGCGCTCAGAAAAAAGGTGATTCGTCTGCTCAAAGAAATGGCGAGCTACACCGACCAGCGGCCACCTCCTCTGACGAAGCAGCGCGTTGCCAAATGCCGCGCCTGTGCGTTCCAGCCAATCTGTCCGGTGGGACGCGGCAAGTAGATAATGGGGTGGCACATCATGCTTGACATGTCATCCTTGATGATGTATCTTTGGCAAAATAAAAGGTGAAGATATGACGAACGAAGAAAAATATGTAGAAGAGATTGCCGACCAGGGAGACAATTTCTCACAATGGTATAATCAGGTGGTACGCAAGGCTGAGCTGGCCGATTATGCTCCGGTACGCGGCTGCATGATTATTCGCCCCTATGGCTATGCCATCTGGGAAAATGTGCAGCGACTTATGGATGCGCGTTTTAAGGAAACGGGCGTGGTCAATGCCTACTTCCCTCTGCTCATTCCGCGCAGTTTCCTAGAGAAGGAGGCAGAGCATGTCGAAGGCTTTGCGCCGGAGGTGGCGTGGGTTACGCGCGGTGGCGGTGAAGAGCTGGAGGAGCCGCTGGCCATCCGTCCCACTAGCGAGACCATCATCGGTCATACCTATGCCAAGTGGATACAGAGCTATCGCGACCTGCCTATACTCATTAATCAGTGGAATAATGTGATGCGCTGGGAGAAGCGCACAACGCTCTTCCTACGCACCTCTGAGTTTCTGTGGCAAGAGGGTCATACCGCCCATCGTACACTCGAAGAGGCTCAAGAGCGTACGCTGCAGATGCTCGAAGTGTACCGCGCTTTTGCCGAGGAAGATGCGGCGATACCCGTACTTGTAGGTCGTAAGAGCGAGAATGAGAAGTTTGCAGGAGCGCTACGCACCTATTCGATTGAGGCGCTGATGGGCGATGGCAAGGCGCTGCAGGCGGGTACTAGCCATAATCTGGGACAGAACTTTGCTAGGGGATTTGACATGCAGTACCTAGATGCCGATGGGCAACGCAAGCTGTGTGCCACGACTAGTTGGGGTGTGAGCACGCGTATCATCGGAGGCATCATCATGGTGCATGGTGACAGCTCCGGCCTCATTCTGCCACCACGTGTAGCACCGTATCAAACAGTAGTTGTGCCCATTTGGCGAAAAGATGCAGAGAAGTCGGCAGTAGGGGCGTTAGTAGAGCGCGTGGAAAAGATGCTCAAAGGCAAGGTGCGCCTGAAGGTGGATATGAGCGAGAACACACCTGGCTGGAAGTTCAATGAATGGGAGATGCGCGGCGTGCCGATACGTATGGAAATCGGGCCACGCGATGCACAGAACGATAGTGTCATGCTGGTGCGACGTGATAACCGCGTGAAGGAAGCGGTTCCCTTGGATGCTCTGCAAGCGCGCCTACCTGAGTTGCTGGAAGAGGTGCAACATGCACTCTTCCAACGCGCACTTGAGTTTCGAGCGCGCAATACGTACTACACCGATAGTTATGAAGAGTTCAAGCACATTATTGCCGAGAAACGTGGCTTTGTGCGAGTGAAGTGGGCGGAGGATAGTGCAGCCGAACTGGCTATTAAAGAAGAGACGAAGGCAACGTTGCGCGTCATTCCACTTGATCAGCCGGAGGGCGATGTGCAGGGCAAATGCTTCTACACGGGCAAGCCCGCTACGTGTGAGGCGGTTTTTGCGCGAGCGTACTAAAGAAGAGCTTGGTAGCAGAGAGGCAGTATGGACCTCTCTGCTACCAACCCTCAGTTCCATCGGCTAGTTCAGTACAATCACAATTGGCACCGCCACCAGTGAATTGATGGTGACGTGCTGCTTCCCCGCATTGAGATACAAACCCGTGGAACTGCCCCCATCGAGGTTGAGAGCTGTATCTATCGCTAAATCAGAAGAGACGAGCAGGTCTGCCAATTCATCTAGAGTGAAGGCTGCTAGGGGACTGACAATGAGCAGTAGGCGTCCTTGCTTATCCATCGCAACGACGCTGCGGCGCTGGCTCGCTGCATTAGCGCTGAATTGTGTGCGCTTCCCATTGAGAACGAGCAGAGGCGACGATTGGGTGGCCTGTTGAAGCTGTTCATTATTGGGATCATATGCTTGCCGATCTAGGGAGCGCAAGTTTACATTGCCCGCTCCGTCAACAGAGAGCATGCCACCGAAGCCATCGTATGATGTACCGTACGCCCGTCCATCGGAGACGACGAGAGCGGTAGCATCATTCTGTGCATCGAAATAGCCGCCGTTAATAACCGCTGTGGCATGCTCCTTTGTCAGCCAATTGCTCAGTAGCATGGGTTGCGCTGGCTGATATTCCACTTTCAGATGAATACGGTGCAGGTCAAAGCGAGTAATAACGACAGTATCGTCATCGGGACCGGGACTCCTCCAATGCTCATAACGCAGTTCAATTCCTGGTGCTGCCTGTTGCCAAACATTGAGAGTACTTCCTGTTCCAGCAATACCAACCGTGTTAGGAGAGATGCTGCTGTTGCTAACAGCGGGAAACACCTCACATGCCACAAGTACCCCTACTAGCAGGCAAACCAGCACACAGAGTTTTAGGGTGTTTTTGCCAAGCATAAAAATCTTTATACCTTCTTGCATTGTTTTGTTTGACTATCACACTGGATAGTAGCAAGCTCGAAGTGTTGAGAAATAACAGTGTTGTTCGAGGTGATAGGCATAGCGTTTGGATAGCCAAAGGTTTTGAGTCCGCCACCCTTGTCGAAGTAGTCCATAATAGGGCCAGAGATGCTATAGCCTGTGTAGATATAGTAACGTTCGCCATCAGTGGTAGGAATAGTAAAGTTCTTCGTATCACTAGAGAAGTAATTGGCATCACTATCGAAAACGATGGGGTGTTGCAAATCTACATCGTGAGGAGAAATCCATTTAAAAGAATCAAAACCCCAGTTCATCAGGTCACGCATATCTGTCCACCAATTGATTGTCTGTATCACGACTCCTATCAAGTGATGATGGTTGCGGGTGCATGATATGACCTGCACAAAGTTCTTAGCGGCATCCCAGCCCGGTTTGCCTCCATCAACACCGGGATACCACCAGAGAAACTGATTGCCGTTGATAGCGTAATGCTCCTGGTGCTTGCCATTATTAGTAATATGGTATTGTTGTGCTCCGCTAATCTGGCGGAACAAGGGCAAGGTCATAGCGTAGCGACCGAGCACAGCAAGATCATGGGCGCTTGAATAATGACCATCCATCAGCAAGCCATGTGGATTCATAAAATGTGTATCGAGCAAACCAAGCTGGCTAGCACGTTCATTCATCTCATTCACGAAATGTTGCAAGTTACCGCCAAGTGCATCGGCAACCACCACTGCCGCATCGTTGCCGGAAACAAGCAGCATCCCGTACAGCACATCGCGCAGAGAATAGGTCTCTCCCTTCTTAAACCCGAAGAGTGTACTATCCGATGGAAGCTGGTTGATGTCATTCTGCATCGTATCATTGATCGTAATATTCTGATCGGGCTTGCCCTGCTCTATCGCCAGGATAGCTGTCATGAGCTTGGTTGTACTCATGACGGGAAGGTGCATAAAAGGATTTTTTGCGTAGAGCGTGGCACCAGTATCTGCATCAAGCAGGTAGGCGGCGGTTGCAAACACCGGTGGAGCAGGATGATCAGTATCGGTGGGGGTGATGACGAGTTGGTGAGGATCAGTACTACGCGCACTAGTAGAGGGCGGATATAGTGATCCTGCTCCCGCTAAAGAGAACCTTCCCATTACAGGGTGAAAGCTATTGATGAGCACACTGACAATGATAGGCAAGAG
>JAFATZ010000218.1 GCA_019243675.1 Ktedonobacteraceae bacterium
TGTTGATGGTGGAGAGGTGATGCGATAATGTTTCACGTGAAACATTCACTGCGTTCTACCTAAAGTCTTTGCTTCAAGGAGTTCCCCTCTTCTGTGCAACGGCCTCGAGCAGCCTAAGCTCCTTATGATAGATCGGTGGAAGGACGAAGAGAAAGACGAGGCGTTCGACAAAGCCTTTGAGTCCCGGACTTGCGTTCATCGTCGTGACAATCTCGACGCGAGACTTCTGCCCTTGCTCTAGAGGGGTCACCGTAAAAGTATTAGTTTCCTCTTGAACAGAGTCGATGTCCTGCTCGACCAGTACTTTGCTTGGTTCTGGCTCACTCACACGGTGGTGAAGGGACTGCTCCACTCCCAGGATACGAGATTTGAAACGGATAATGGTGCCTGCGCCGTAGCCTCCTTGCTTGACCTGCAGATCATACATCTCCTTGGGCAGAATGTTGGGGTGCCCCTGTCGATAATCGGCAATCGTAGCGTATACATCCTCTGGGTGCACCTCAAGAATGGCCGCAGCCTTCGCCTTGATTTGTCCCATCGCTCTTTTCCTTTCCTCTTTTCTTCACGTCATATTCTCTCACAGCTCCATATCTCAGTTGCACACCTAAATGTTTCACGTGAAACATTCGATGTGCCTTGCTTTTTGCGGAGAGTTACTCTTTCTTGCTAATAATGATGTGCTATCATCATCAACGTTTCACGTGAAACTTTTTTGCTGATGGTCTTTTGTTGATAGTTCCACATCTTTGTCGATAACACTGCACCCACACATTCTGTGTTTCACGTGAAACATACACTGAACCTTTTTTTGCTGATGGTCTATCATCTTTGCCGATGATGGTGAACTATCACAGTCTATGTTCCACGTGAAACATTGATTCCGCTGGCAACCCCTCATTGCCATGCTTGTCTCAGTGGAGGAATTCGCTTGGCTCATAACTCAGACGCTAGATGCGCTAGCGGAATACTTAATATAATGGGACTATCAGAGGCTTGTTTTCTTCCTCTTCCCTATAGCCCAGATCCCATAATGACGATAGATCTGCACCATCCAAACAGCAATGGCGACCTCAAGAACAGCAACACCCATCCGACAAAGAGTGTACCAGACAGGGAAAAGATCAGGAATAACTCCACTTAGTTGTAAGATCGCTGCTGGAATCTCAAGGCTGGAAAATCCAAAAGCAACAAGAAGTAACCAGAATAGCCAACGCCAATGCTGTAGCACGCCTACAATCAAGACGGCGATAAACACCAAAACGCCAATAAGAAATAGCGTTACTTGGAAGGGGTAGCGATTAGCTGGAGATGGTTGAAGCAAGAGCGTTTTCGTGTAAATGGACGGATCAGCGAAATATACCACCAGCAGAAAAAGAGCCGCTAGCACGAAAAATGCAATAAGAACACGTTCCAATCGACGCAAGACAAGATGCTGATCTGTGTCGCTTGCTAGCATGAGGTGCTCCTTCAGCAAATCGAACTGGCTCAGTTAGCATATAGTTGTAATTATATCATGCTCATTTTTCTTTTTGTCAATGTTTCACGTGAAACATTCACGACTCTCGCACAGGAGAACGAGGCACAGTGCCACTGCGGTTGGATCATTGGTACATCTAGAATCACTACGGCGTCCTAATCAGATCTGCATAGAGATCGATTTAGTATGTCTGCAAATGGGAAGATGGAGAGCAATTAAGACATGATTCCAGTCGCTATGCTCGTGCTATGATACATTTCTTCTCATCCGCCAGGCCACGATGCTGAGAATGGCTCCTAAACCCATAAACGTAGCGGAAAGAGCATAGGCTACGTGTCCTTGTCCTACGATTGTGCCTATTATTATGCCAAGTCCAATAAGAGTACATACTAGGGACATCAGTTGATATCTATACCACTTGCTCATCTTTATCCCCTTCAATTGCGCGACTATAGCAAAAGAGACATCCGCTATTGCTTTGACAATATCAACGTGGTAACATTCTCTTTTTGGTAGACTCTATCTTCCTTATTGAGCTAAAACCTTGTGTCCAAATTATGCGTTTGTGTAATTCCAGTATGGTGGTAGCACAAGTAACATATAGGATACAATAAGAGAATGGAGTGTAATGGGACTACTGTAGCACGCCTGCCCATGCTACTGCACTGTACTACCTGCTAACTCCTTTGGGGGTTTCTGAAGATGACCATGCTTGCAAGCAAGGTGACCAAGAGCATACCAATCCAGCCAAGAAGGACGATGTGCATGATGTCATCTTCGCGCTTTTCCACTTCTCCCAGGGATCTACCGACAAGCACAAAACTTGCGTTTGGTCCTTTCACTTGGGTCACAACGATGGCACTACGTACCCCGGGTTGCGGTTGCCACGTTATTCTATCCTCGCCTTTGTGTCTCACCTCGTCAAATACTCCAAGAGGAATGGTTGGGGTGTGACCATCCAATTGCGCTGATGAGGCAAGTGGTTTGCCAGCCGAATCAAAGACGATGATATATGGAGCTAAACTTTTGGCAATGTCGACCTTCTCTACTGGCACAACACGTTGCACTGATTGTCCATCTGCAAGCTTTGTGGCAGTATCTTCGGCCCACTGGATTTGTGGATCATCAGCCGCGTGCCTGATATCCTGCTGGACTACTCCATAGAGCAGCCAAGATAATCCCGTTACCACGATGGCAATGACAAGCCAGGATTGTAACACGATTTTCACGACATCCTGCTCCTTCTTGTGTTCTTCTTCATGAGACTTTCCAAGCGTCTTTTCCCTACTATAATTGATAGCTCTGCTTTTTGCTCGGTTCTGAGTGCATTTGATGGAGTGCTTGTGTGTAACTCTTGCTTAAACTCTGCTAAGCGAGGGAAGTTGACCTGAGTGGCGCTGGTTCTTGCGCACTTTGTAACGTTTCACGTGAAACGTTCACAACTCCTATTTTTGGCCGATGGTAATCATCCTCGCCGACGATGATGCGATAACGCCGTCAATGTTTCACGTGAAACATTCCTATTACAATCAAATCGGGAAGATGCCCTGACCAGGAGTCAGCACGTTATCAGGATCAAAGCGCTGCTTGGCATGCAGGAACTGCTCCCAGACCAGTCCAAAGTGCCTTTCCCAGTCCGTGTGGGACAGGTCAATCGTGCTGATAGGATAGTGCGTTCCCCCCAATGCACGGTTACGCTCGAAAAGCTGACGATTGTGTGCAACGGCCTTAGCAACGACCTCGGGGTTAGGAGTGACTGTACGCAAAATATCAAACGCAAATACTGTCTCTTCTGTGGGAAGACGTAACAGAGGTGAGCGGAAACAGCTTGCGTTGAGCGCAGAAAGTAGGACAGGGAGCAGCCCAAAATCGCTGGGAGAGATGTCTGTCAGGGCCGCACTCACGTAGTGCTCAACCTCTGAAGCTGGTACAAACATATCCAGCCAGGGATGCGGATGATGCCAAACCCGCTTCTCTTTGAGGACCGCAGCCTGTGCGACTACGCGTTTGGAAAAATTGAAATAGCTCCTCTCCTCGATTTGTTCTGTCCCTGCCATGAAGTTCAGACCGCCTAATAAGCGGGCGTTATCAAGCTGGTCAGCGGGTGGAGTATAGAAGCTAACCACTTCCAGTACATAGCTCCATTCGCCACGAGGAGTAGGAAGCACATAGCCCTGCACATAGTCGAAGCGCCCATCTCTGATCAGCGTTTTGTCATCATGAATCAGTGCTGCTAGATCAGAGTAGAACAGGTGAAAGACGCGAGCATCGTTCTTCGCTGGTATTAGTCGCAGCGTGGCCTTGACAAGGATACCACACTGCCCAAGACCAGCTAGTACTGCCGCAAATAGCTCTGGTTGATGATTGGGGGAACACGTTTCGAGCTTCCCCTCGCCAGTGACGACCTGGAGCTCCAGGACATTGTCAACTATCGCCCCATAGCGATAGCTGGTACCACCTATACCTCCCACTGCAAGCGTTCCGCCAATCGAGAGGTCGAGATAGTCGGGGAGCACTGGCGGCGTTAAGCCTTGCTCCAGGGTTGTTCGCAACAGGGTACTCCATAACACCCCTGCCTCAACGTCCACCCGATCTGTATGAAGAGCGTGGATGGTGTTGAGCGACGCGGTGTCAATAATGATGCCACCTTCTACTTGTGCCTGGCCATGAGTAGAGTGACTCTGACCACGTGGAGCAATTTTCAGTCCGTGTTGGCGAGCAAACTGGACCACACGAACAATATCGTCAAACGAGCCTGGTTGGAGTACGGCTAACGGCAAGCGATGCACATAATGACCAAAGTCATCTGCAGCAACGCTCCGAGCAGTTTCCTGAGTGGAGAAAATACCGCTGAACTGTGGCAGATGGATGTGCGCAGGCAGCGATGCTTGACCAGTGACATACGAAAATTCTTCACTCATTTCTCAAAGACCTTCCTTTTTGATAATGTTTCACATGAAACATTCGACGACATGCTATTCTTTGTCGATGGTCAATCATCTTCGTTAGTGATGGTACGCTAATGCAGTCAATGTTTCACGTGAAACATACGCTGTACCCTATCTTTCGCTGACAGTTAGTCATTCCGTCGATTCTGCTGAACCCTCTCCACTGTCTGCTGCTTCCTGCGCTAGCGATTGAGCCACTACGCGTAGACGGCGAATCTCAGCCACCGTTCCATAAACCTTCTCCAAGAGCGATCTGTTCGCTTCAATGCCTGCATGGATAAGCCATGCCGCTGCATCGCTTCGCGTTGAGCGAATGCCAGCTTCGACCAACGCGTCGACAGCATCCAAGTCGCGCCCATCGATACGGCAGGTCACAACGTTGCTCTTGGGTGAGGGTGGTTCCGTGGTCTTTCCGCCGCTTGCCAGGGCAATGGCCTGGAAGGTCTGAGCACGCACTTTCTCCAGTGTCGTCCCAAATGTCCTCAACAAGCCCGC
>JAFATZ010000217.1 GCA_019243675.1 Ktedonobacteraceae bacterium
TGCTGCTCGACGACAAGACCATGCGCGCTGTCGTGGTCATGCGCCGTATGTTCTCAACCTTGGCCGATCAGCGCGGCCTTGAAGCTATGGAGGCACTCCTGCAGCACATGTCCAAAACCAGCAACAATACGGAGTTTCTGGTAACTCTCAATAAGAATATCCTGTAACGTGCAGGATATCCCATTCGGTAGGGACCCGATTTATCGTGCTCTGGACGGGGCTCCACCCAGTGCACGATAAATCGGGCCCCTACCGATTTTAATACAAAAACATGACGCCCCTAGGGAACAATGCAACAATTGTTCCCTTTTCATAAAATGAAAACGTGTGTTATGCTAAATAGTGTAATGAATAAAAGCAAACCTAGCAGGAGAAATAGATATGAGTACTGAAAACAAGCAAGTGCAGCAGAGTGCAGTGAGCAAACGCAAGCCAATTATGATGGCCTCTGGCCCAAGTGAATATATCCCTGGCCAGCAAGAAGATCCTATTATTCTTACTAATCTGGCTGACATGATACAATGGGCTCAAAACTGGGCTCGTTCTCGCTCTATCTGGCCGTTTGGCTACGGTCTAGCCTGTTGCGCCATTGAGATGATCGCGGCTGCCTCGGCTGGTCAATACGATATCTCACGTTTTGGCTATGAGGTGTTCCGTTCTAGCCCACGCCAGTCTGATTTGATGATCGTCGCTGGTACCGTCTCTGTCAAGATGGGGCCGCGTCTGCGCCTATTGTGGGAACAGATGCCGGAGCCAAAATGGGTTATCAGCATGGGACAGTGCGCCAATTCTGGTGGTGAGTTCTACGATAGTTACTACACCGTTCAGGGTGTTGACACAATTGTCCCTGTCGATGTCTATGTTCCTGGTTGCCCACCACGACCAGAGGCGCTTATTGAGGGCATTCTCAAACTCAGAGAGAAGATAGAGAAGCAAGGGCTAAAAATACGCGGCGAAAGCTGATTTCGAGGTAGTTTTATGCAATCTGACACTCGTAATGCGGATAGTTTAGCCGCCACTTCACATTGGGTGGCGGCAGTTCGTGCTCAAGAGAGCAAGCAAGCAGACCCTCTTTTCAATGACCCTTGGGCAGCAGCTCTAGCAGGTCGGGAGGGGCTTGAGTGGCTTGAGCGTAGGACAGTGGATAACCATGCAGACTTCCGGGGCGTGCTGATCAGGACGCGCTTTTTCGACGATTTCCTTCTTGCCAAAACAGCGCAGTACCATATTCGCCAGGTCGTGCTGGTTGCCTCGGGGTTGGATACACGCGCCTTTCGCCTTGCATGGCCGGAGGGTACGTCTCTATTTGAACTGGATCGGCCCCAGGTACTGCAATTCAAAGATCGCGTCTTGTCTTCGGCTGGGGCCAAACCCTCCTGTCGCCATCAAGCCATCGGCGTGGATTTAGAGGATTCCTGGGCTGATGCATTAGCCCTCGCAGGATTTGATGCAAAGGAGTGTTCTGTTTGGGTGCTAGAGGGACTTTTTTCCTACTTAGCTGAAAGCAGCGTACTTCGACTCCTTGATATAGTGACCGCAATGACAGTATCTGGCAGTTGGCTTGGCTTCGAGACATTAAGCCGTGACACGGTCACCTCGGAGGCTGCACGTTTTTGGGAAGAGATTGCCGCTGTCCAGTTGCGCTTTGGCACAAACGAACCCGAAGCACTCCTGACCCCGCGTGGTTGGACACCCACAGTCCTGC
This sequence comes from Ktedonobacteraceae bacterium, assembly GCA_019243675.1. Lineage (GTDB taxonomy): Bacteria > Chloroflexota > Ktedonobacteria > Ktedonobacterales > Ktedonobacteraceae > JAFATZ01. Next base: position 1,706 of record JAFATZ010000217.1, read on the forward strand.
AGTTCGGTGAGGAAGGTGCCAACTTCGGTCGCTGGGTCTATCCAGTGCTCCCGCGCAGTTCCATGTCGAGTGACCGTTCCTTTCTCGTCACCGCCGCGCGCCAATGACGAGCATGGCTAGGATATACGGGCTTGTTGGTTGGCTGCCTACGGCAGCCAACTACACTTACCTATTATTTGCTTGCTTGAGTATTTTCGAGTAAATTACTCACGGTTTTCCACGGAATGCGATAAATAGATCTGCTTCCCTTGTGAGGAAGCAAGACACCTTCAAGTGCCCCTTCCTGAATCCAGCGCCGCACCGTCGACGGATGGACCCGTAAAAGGCGAGAAACTTCCACAATAGTAAGTAATGCGTTTGACATATCTTCCTTTCTCCTTCTCCCTGTTTGTTCGTACAGCAATAGTTGGTATTTTGAAATACGTGCGACGAAGAACTCACCGATACAAAGAGATAGACAAAAAAGTTATGGAGTCCGTATCGTTACACAAACCACACTACGTTTTTTCGGTGAATACCGGATTACTGGCGAAGTAAATGTGCGTTTGAAGTAGTACATTGGGGGGATAATGACAAAGAGCAAGACAAAGTGTAAAAAGATTGTGGCCGACATGGAGATGGCACGACGTAATTAGTGGAGAAGTAAGTTTCATATGAAACACTTTGAAACATAATGATCTTACTACTAATGTATATTGCTCTTGTGTACACCCACTTTTAGAAGATAAGGAATTTCACCGATGTACACCAGGATGGCCATCGGGTATAAAAGAGGCAGTGAATTCAGTGTGTTTTCATGCGGGTCGCAGCGCAATCATGACAGTGACCACTGAGCAGAAAAAACCAAAGCGACCGCTGAACAAGCATAGTGGATTGCACGAGAAAACATGCTCTGCCATAGGTGGAGCGTATCTTAAGGCAAGCGTCGTTGTCAGAAAAATAGGTGCAATAAAGTTCTTTATCGACTAGTAGAGCGGATCCTTGTCTCTCGTTATGTTTAGCTTCTCTGACAACGAGATGCGCCTGAATTTGAGAAGGTACGGGTGCCAAAGGTTGTGCTTGTACTGAAGTTTTTGTAATTTTTTTCGTAAGTAAAAGGAGTTGATCTTAATGTTCGCAAAGAAGAGCCTAAGTGTAGAAGAGATTGAGTCCCAGATGGCCCTGGAGTTGCCAGCCCGTGAACTGATGACCATGAACGACTTCAACAACATTGCTGCCTCACATGCAAGCAATAGCTGCTCAGCCAACGCAGGTGGTGGCAGTCTCGTGGCTATTCTAAATATCGCTGCAGCCGTCTGCATCCAGGAAGCCGTCGCCAGTTCAACTGCGACTCAGACCATCAGCTAGTTCTACACCTGTGTGGTGTGCATCGCACTTGCGCGACGCACATACGTGCTAAAGAAAGTTGTATTAAGGAGATAATCAAATGAAGAAATTGCTAAGTTTGGACGAGATTGCTTCTCAGGCAGTGCTAGAGTTGCCAGCCCGTGAGTTGATGACAGTGCATGATTTCACAAATGGTGCATTTGCCTCTGCAGCCAATGCTTGTGCTGCAAGTGCAACAGCTCCCGGCGCAACGGTCCTAGATATTGGTGCATGTGTCGGTATTCAAGCTGCCGTTGACACCACATCTGCAACCCAGACCATCAGCTAACCCTACACTCGTGTAGTGGGTATTCGCACTTGTGCAATGTGTACAAGTACTAAAAGCATTGTATGAAGGAGATAATCAAATGAAAAAGACCTTAAGTGTAGAAGAGATTGAGTCCCAGATGGCCCTGGAATTGCCAGCCCGTGAACTGATGACCATGAACGACTTCAACAACATTGCTGCCTCAAGTGCAAGCAATAGCTGCTCAGCCGGTGCAGGTAATGGCAGTCTCGTGGCTATTCTAAATATCGCTGCAGCCGTCTGCATCCAGGAAGCCGTCGCCAGTTCAACTACGACTCAGACCATCAGCTAGCTCTACATTACGTACTCACAGCCTTTGTGTAAGGAGATAATCAAATGAAAAAGACCTTAAGTGTAGAAGAGATTGAGTCCCAGATGGCCCTGGAATTGCCAGCCCGTGAACTGATGACCATGAACGA
>JAFATZ010000226.1 GCA_019243675.1 Ktedonobacteraceae bacterium
CAATTTCAATGGCGAAGACATGCTAGAGAAGAGTCAAGTCGAACTGACCGATATACGCGGCAGCAAAATCTCCATGATCTTCCAGGATCCGATGACCTCGTTGAACCCTGTGTTTAATGTGGGGTTTCAGATTGCCGAGACGGTGAAACGTCACCGCAAGGATATGAGCAATGATCAGGCTTGGCGTCGGGCCATAGAGATGCTCGACCTTGTACGTATTCCAGACGCCAAACGCCGCGCCAAAAACTACCCACACGAGTTCAGCGGTGGCATGCGTCAACGCGTCATGATCGCGATTGCCCTAGTGTGCAACCCGCAATTACTTATCGCTGACGAGCCAACAACGGCGCTCGACGTAACCATCCAGGCACAGGTGCTCGAACTGATGAAAGGACTCTCGCACGAGTTCAGCACTGCTCTGATGCTCATTACTCACGACTTAGGTGTTGTAGCTGGCATGTGCCAGCACGTGAATGTGATGTATGCAGGGCATGTGGTGGAATCGGCACCTGTGCAGCAGATTTTCGAGACACCTGCACATCCCTATACATTGGGGCTGCTACAATCCTTGCCACGCCTGAACGAGCGACGTGGCAGCAAACTGACACCCATCAAGGGACAGCCACCCGATCTGACAAACCCTCCTGCCAGTTGCTCTTATGCTCCACGTTGTCCCAAGGTGCAGAACCGTTGCCGTATGGAGCGACCGCAGTTGATGCGCGTTGGTCGTGGTGAGCAAGAAGCCGCTTGCTTCTACCCAAACTAAGCAAGAGGAAAGCTATGCTACAACAAGTTGAAATGGCCACTGAGAAGGGGACAACCCTGATAGAGGTCAGGGGCCTAAAGGTATACTTCCCCATCAATAAGGGGCTGCTTGGTCGCCCAGCTAATTATGTGAAGGCGGTTGACGGCGTTGATCTGTTCGTGCGTCGCGGCGAGACGCTTGGTCTAGTGGGCGAGAGTGGCTGTGGGAAATCGACAACGGGACGGGCTATTCTACAATTGCTTAAGCCTACCGCGGGCAGTATCAAGTTCAACGGGCAGGAACTGACAATGCTTCCCCCCTCTTACATACGGCAGATGAGGGCCGAGATGCAGATGGTGTTCCAGGACCCCTATGGTTCGCTTGACCCGCGTTACACTATTGGGCAAATCGTTGCGGAACCTTTGCAAAACTTCAAGCGTGGCAATGCGCAAGAGATCAGAGAACAGGTTGCAGATTTGTTGCAGACAGTGGGTATCGATCCAACGTATAGAAACCGTTTCCCACACGAATTCAGCGGTGGTCAGCGTCAACGCATCGGTATCGCACGGGCGCTTGCCCTACGCCCATCTTTTGTTGTGGCAGATGAACCAGTCTCGGCACTCGATGTATCGATTCAAGCCCAGGTGCTCAACCTGCTGCAAGAGCTACAAGGCAAGTTCGGGCTTACCTATCTGTTCATAGCCCACAACCTCTCAGTAGTGAAGCATATTAGTGATCGTGTAGCGGTGATGTACGTGGGGCGGGTTGTTGAATTGGCGAAGAGTGAGCACCTGTACCAGACACCACTACATCCCTACTCACAGGCGTTGCTTTCAGCCATTCCCGTGCCAGACCCACGGATTGAAGCTCGCCGCAAACGTATTATCCTTGAAGGCGATGTGCCAAGCCCTGTCAATCCTCCCAGTGGTTGTCCTTTCCACCCACGTTGTTGGAAAGCACAGGAAATTTGTCGCACAGTTATTCCGCCGTTGGAAGAAAAGCAGCCCGACCAATACGCAGCTTGTCACTTCCCTGGACGGTAATATGCAACTATCGTACTCGCCTTTGCTGCGTTCGTGCTTGGCTCCGCGACTTGTGCATCGCCCTACACGACTACCCAAAGCTTATCGAAAGTCCTCGCCCGGAGTGGTCGAGAAAGTTGCGCAGTCTAGGGGTGCGGGGGCGTGATCTGGTCGGGGTCTATTCCCAATGAGCGCAATTTCTTAGCCAGAGCATCAGCACGCTGCTTCTCTGCACGTCTAGCCTCAGCTTCTGCGTCAGCACGTTGCTTCTCGATCTCCGTTTGCAGTGCTTGTGCTTCATCCTGGGTCAGACGGAGTTGGCCAGTGCTGTCATAGAGGCGCAGATACGCGCCATCTGACACCAAATAGCTCTCTAGATGCATGCTCCACAGCCGCCCCTGTGGGTCTAGGGGCAGCTCACGCATGCAGCGGGTGGCTCGGTCCAGTCGCCACCCAAACAAGCGATGCCCATCTCGCAGCAGTACTGGCTCATTGGGGTCATACGCAAAATATTCTTCCACGCCCATCGCGGCATACTTGCTTGGCTTCTCCATCAGGTCCTTGTCCCAGGTTTCTTGCGAAGCAATCTCTATGGCTACGTGGGGTGCTGGCCCAGTCTTGCCGATACGCCAACTGCGCACACGACCCACCTTGACACCTCTGATCACGGCAATATCAGGGGCGACAGGATATTCTTTCCTATTGGCAGTGTAATAGAAGTTGAGATTGTAATACACGCTACAGCGCTGCCCGGCAAACAGCGCAGTCAAGACGCCCCTGAGATAATAGACCAAGGTGCTATGATCTTCGGTTTCCCCCATCAAGTCCTCCTCGGTGGGGTGCATATCGTAGTAGTAGTAGGCTACCTCGTCTGTCATCTTCTTGGCCATGGCGTGTTCTCCCTTGTGGGCTATCGTCACTGACTACGTTGCCTCTGCCCCATCCTGCTTATACTGAAGTCTGCCTCCCTAACGGGTCGACAAATGTTTTCTGCTGAGTCTATCATACCATACCCTGGCCACAACTGCAAGGAAGTGCGGGTCAGGGCAATTGCATCTAAATTCACGAGCTATGGTGACAAGCCATTTTATACTGATGATTCTTTTAAAAGCTCAACTTGTAAATGCACTCTAGAGGCCGCATCAAAAATTAGATGCGATTGCCCTGAAGTGCGGGTTCATTCTCTTGACATCATTTCCCACAACATTAGCAAGAGGTAGAGACACAAGGCTTTCGCAACATGGATGCAGAATGTGGTGTGAACTTCGAGAAAGTCAGTCATATGTTTGCTTTCTTTCACTCTTGTGACATATCAAAGTTCATTAGGTTCACGGAAATTCGACGCAGTTCCGCACCAACCACCCGGTG
>JAFATZ010000243.1 GCA_019243675.1 Ktedonobacteraceae bacterium
CCATGGGGGTTCATAGTAAGACGAATAGCACGTAGGGCAAGTTGAGCCTGCGCCATAAGATCGGCCAGCGTGGCAGCATCGAGCTTCTCTATTGAGTCTATGTGCTGGTAGGGGGCAATCATCAGGTGGCCACTATTGTAGGGATAGCGATTGAGCATCATATAACAGTACGTGCCGCGATAGAGGATGTGATACTCTTCATCGCGCAGTGCGGCTGGTTGCGTGCAAAAAATACATCCCGCCGCAGGTGGATTCTCGGATACAATATATGCCATACGCCAGGGTGCCCATAAATGTTCCATACACATTCACCATTAATTATCTTGATCGTCATGCTTCGCTTGTGGCGCAGGGAACGGATTAACCCACTGCTCTGCCCAAGTGTGAATGGCCTCGATCACGGGTTTGAGTGCGTGCCCTTTCTCCGTTAATTGGTATTCGACACGCACAGGAACTTGCGGGTAAACGATGCGCTTTACTAACCCTTCCATCTCCAGCTCCCGCAAGCGGTCACTGAGCACCCGGTCAGAAAGCCCCTCTACCAGTGAGGTAAGTTCACAAAAACGGCGCGGACCCTCCATCAGTGCATAGAGTAGGAGTCCTGTCCAGCGCTTACCGAGTATCTGGACTGCATGCTCATAGCGAGGACAGATATGAGTTGCTGACGTTGCTGTTGTCGAGATTGTCGGCTTCATTGCCATATATGCCTGCCACTAGGGACCCCAAGGGTCGATACAACGGATAACCCAACTGAATTTGATAGAAGATGCTGTTAACGATGTGGAGAGTATAGCACGATTTCTTATACTAGCGCAAGCAATGCAGCACATAAAAAGTAACTATTGAAACAAAATCATTCATGTACAACTTCGCTCTGCCAGGTGCAGGTGGGAGGAATGGCTTTTTTAAGCGCCACAGCTAGACCATCAAAGTCTGTTACGTCGTCACGGTAAACAGCCCATGCCTTGGCTTTTTGTCCGGCAGTTGTGACTTTACGGTACATAGTGACGCTGATGCGTTTGCCATATGGTCCTGGATCACTCTTCTGTCGAGGAAAAAATTCTTCTTTGATACGCGTCATATCTTGCCAATGCACCTCGATTATCTCGCCGTTACGGCTACGTTTAACCACTGCCTTCGGCCCTAACGTGATAGTAAAAGGGACAGGGGCCGCAATGCGTAGATAGATGATGAAGCCGATGATGAACAAAATAGCGAGTGTAGTACTGCCCAGCGCTGAAACTCCCTGATGCAAAGCAATCCAGAGCACAAGCAAGGTAAGAACAACGACGCCCAGTGCAGTTACTATGCGCTTGAAGGGGCTTAGTCCTGGTCCGATAAATATCTGTTCTTCCATAATTGACGCCATGAGCTATTCCTACTACTCTATTTCCCTAAAGCCTGATGTTTTTGCTATAAGCTATTGTAGCAAAAAGTGGCCTTGGTGTGGTATACTAGGGCCGCTGTTTTCGATTAGATACCCCGGAGGTGGATAGATATTTTACGAGCATTGTTAGGCCCAAATTGGGACAAGGGAGAAGGTCAATCGTGTCGACACAGCCCCCTTTAGGGTCATCGACTATATCACCTCACAGTTCTAGTATGCAACCCGCTCGGCAGAGAGTTACTGGGAAGCTACTAGCGACACAGGGTTATGTCTTGGGGATTGAGATCAGCGGGAGTAGTGGGTATCAATCGGTGGTACTGGCCAATCTGGATGGTACTATTCTACACGGTGTTCGTTGTCCTTTAGAGGATGTTGCAGATACGAGTAGCGTTCTTAAACTTGTGAACGAGATGATAGGTGAAGTAGCTAGTGCCGAGCAACTGTGCGACGGACGACTGCTACGAGTAGGGGTCGCCGTAGGTGGGCTGGTCGATGTGGCACAGGGTGTGGTACGGACACTCTATCGTGCGCATGGTTGGGATAATTTTCCCCTACAAGATTATTTTGCTGAGCGACTAGGCATTCCTTGTATTATAGATAACAATGCGAACGCAGCAGCTTTGGCCGAGGTACAACGAGGTACGGGAAGTGGCGAACGTAGTGTGCTCTATGTCGGATTGAATAGAGGGATTGGCGGCGGATTGGTCGTCAATGGGCGTGTGTATCACGGAGCATCGTGTGCTGCCGGTGAAATTGGACATATGCTAGTAAAGGAGCGGGGACCGCGCTGCTCCTGCGGTCGCTATGGCCATCTTGAGTCGATAGCTTCAGCGCAGGCGATTAGGCAGGCCATGATAGGACAGTCGACAAAATACGCGGAAAGCGAGGTAGCATCAATGACGGTGGAGCAAATTTATTGCTTAGCGGCAGAGGGTGACGAAATTGCACAGCAGGTTGTAGACGAGGTACATCAGTATCTAGCCATTGCATTAGCAAATATCGTTCATTTAGTGAATCCTGGTATGATCGTCCTGGGAGGATCAGTAGCACAGGTTGGCGAACTGTTGATTAGACCAATACAAATACGCCTTCGCGAGTTGTGCCTAGCAGAGGCATTTGATGCATTACGTATAGTGCAGAGCAGTTTGGGTGAAGAGGCAAGTATTATTGGAGCAGTCACGTTAGCTCTACAGGATATGTAGTACTTTCATATGAGAGAGATATGGTAGAAACAGGTCGGGTCATTCATAGGCGCTACCTCCTACAACGGATTATCAAGCAGGAACATACCTGTACCATCTATCAAGCATTAGACCAGGTACTGCAGCGTACAGTTTCAGTAAAAGTCATTCCTGCTGCACACGCATCTGCTTATCGAGCAGCTATCCGTCTCACATCGCAGTTTTCTCACCCCAACATCGTTGGCACCTATGACTTGATAGTAGAACCCGAGACGCTTTACGTAGTGCAAGAATACGTGGACGGGGACGAATTTGCTGTGTTACTACAAACACAACTCCCTGCTCTACAAATTGTTGATATAGGTGTGCAAGTCTGCAGCGCTCTCGTGTATGCGGGCAGCGCTTCACGCAAGGTGTGTCACGGCAATCTCACTCCAAATGCGATTATGCGCGACCGTCGCGGTCTTATTCGTGTCAACAACTTTGCCCTTCCCAGCGACTTGGCCTACTTCACCAACTGGAGTCGTATTGGTGGCGTTCATGCTGACGGGATAGTGTCTGATCGAGAACTGGCATGGGGGCATGCCAGTGAAGGACGGCGTGCCGACGATACACGTGCCCTTGGTCTTTTGCTCTATCAATTGCTGGCTGGACGCACACCGGGGGTGAGTTCAGTTGAACCTCCCAGTGATGGACGCTTGCATTTCTTGCGTAACGTGCCTGCGCAGCTATGTGAAATTGTCGCGCGTGCAGTAGTGCGGCAACATCCACAGCACATTAGTACTGCTGAAACTCTCTCTAGTGAGCTGAAGGCGTTAGCCGAGACGCTAGAGCCACCCAGTTCGTTAGCAATCGGCGGTGTGTACCAGCCGGAAGACCCCACCAAATCCAAATCCCTGCTTGGTATAGGCAGGCTAGCTACTGCTCCGACTGTACGAGAAATGCAGACGGACTCCGTACTTTTACGTCCACCCTCAGATATTGCATCTCAGCAAGCCGCGGCCAAGCCTTTTGCAGCAGCGCCAACTGTGGCTGACTTCGACTTCAAACTCGCCACTGCTGACCAGAGCAATTACCCTGAGCGAGAGGCACAAGCACCTTCACAACGCCTCAGTCTTCCTATGCTTTTACTTATTGGCCTGATCGTCTTCGCCCTATTCTTCGCAGTCGGGTATTTTGTAGCGAATATACTTCCTCATTAGTTTGCTTCTACGAAGCACGTACCTCACCGCTTGCCAATTGGCTCTGTATGAGCCTGGCATAGTACCCATTGCGTCGCAGCAATTCATCATGAGTGCCACGCTCCACAATCTGCCCCTGGTCTAGGACGAGAATGACATGTGCATTGCGAATAGTACTTAAACGATGGGCAATAATAATTTGTGTGCAAGGTAACGGGCGTATGTTTCTCTCGATCGTTTGCTCCGTTACTACGTCCAAGCTGCTGGTTGCCTCATCGAGCAGGAGAATGACTGGCTGGTTTGCTAGGGCACGAGCAAGAGCAAGCCTCTGGCGCTGCCCACCGGAGAGAGCGTTGCCACCTTCTGAGACAAGCGTCTCGTACTCCATAGCCATCTCCATAATATCATCGTGAATAGCAGCAAGCTGAGCTGCCCTCATGACTGCGTCCATGTCCAGGGAAGGATCATTGAGGGTAATGTTTTCGCGAATTGATCCACTAAATATGTTTGCCTCTTGCATCACTACGCCAAACTGTGAACGGACTGCCTGATAATTGAGTTTGTGCAGAGGATTACCATCATAATAAATCTCACCCTTTGTAGGAGCATATAGGCCAAGCAACAAGCTGCCCAGCGTGCTCTTGCCAGAGCCAGTACGCCCTACAATTGCCACCTTTTGCCCTGGTCGAATAATCAGATTGATATCGCGCAACACCATGGGTGACTGCGGGTCATACTGAAAATGCACATGCTCCAACCTGATGTGTCCTGTTAGCCGAGGCGGTTGAGATACGGTCTGTACATCCTGCTCCGGCTCTGCCTCAACCACATCAGCAAGGCGCTCTATGTGCGCACGTACCAGTTGCAGTTGTCTGCCACTGAGAACTAGAGAGGAAAGGGGTCCGAGAACGGAAGCGCCTATTGCCATCAGAGCCAGCATCGTGCCAATCGATGGCATGGTCCCATTGATCACCTGCAACGTCCCTACCCACAGCATGATAAGCGGGGCGCTTGTGCTGAGTGTAGACAGCACAGTATCAATGAGAGAAGTAACATAGATGCGACGCACTGAGATATTCAACTGATCAAGGAACAAGTTGGTCCAGCGTTCAAGCGCTCGCTGCTCGGCCCCCGCGGACTTCAGTGTCCTGATGCCAGCTAAGGTCTCGGTCATATATCCCTGTGACTTGCCTATGGCGGTGAGTTCTTGCCTGTTGAGGTCGCTCAGTGCCTTGCCTGTGCTTAAAAGCAGGATAGCCTGCAACCCGCCAGTCACCAGAACTATGTACGTAAACGACGGCGACTGCCAGAATAAGATAGCGAAGTAGATCAGCACGAAGCTACCATCCAACAGTGTTGAGAAGAGTTGATTACTAATCGTGTCTCGGATAACGGTATTGCTACCTACACGTGCGAGAATATCTCCAGTTGAGCGCTGTAGAAAGAAGCGCTGAGGAAGGCTTAACAGATGTTCTAAGAAACTGAGTATCATGTTTATATCGACACGCGTTTGTAAATAGAGCAATATAAGCGAGCGTAGCAGCCTCACCACCAGTTGAGCCAGCACAAGCAGAATCATGCCTATGCCAAAAATCTGCAAGGTACTGCTCATCTTCATAGGAATAAGGGAATCTATTGCTACTTTAGAGAGTAGAGGAAAGACAAGCCCCAGCAACTGTAGCAAGAGGGATGCCCCGAGTACTTGCACCAGTGCCACAGGAGCTTGGCTGATGTACTTCTTCGCATATGTACCCAGGTTTAAGTGCGATACCTTATTCTCCCGCGAGAACTGTACACCAGGTTCCAGCATGATAACGACCCCGGTAAAGCCTTCATCAAACTCCTTAGCCGTCATACGCCTGCGGCCCGATGCTGGATCGACCACATCTACATATCTGGGAGTCCAGCGCTCAACCACAATGAAGTGATTGAACTCCCAGTGAGCAATCGCGGGCAAGGTCACGAAACGAAAATCGTTTTCTGGGAGAGAGACACCTCTTACGCGTGTGCCGTACTTGCGGGCAGCTTTGACGATACCGAGCGCATTGAGGCCATCGCGACCAACTCCACACTTTTCACGTACTTCCGAAACTGTCGTCTTGCGTCCATAGTAGCTAAGTAACATAGCCAGACAAGCTGGACCGCACTCAACCATACTGATCTGTAGTAAGACAGGTACTCGTCTTTTGCGGAACAAGTGTCTGCGCGGCTTCTCAGGCTCCTCTGAGGTATTCTCCGTAGCCGTTGCTGATGAACGAGCTTTATCCTGGGAGGCGGCGGTGAGTGCCTGGAGCTGCATGGTCTCTTGACTGGCTATCTGCGCTCTATGCTCGATCAGACGTACAAGCTGTGGCGAGATATCTTGCCGCGTTGGTTGTGGTTGGAGTGGCGACGCAATGGTAACTCGTCTGAGCATTGCAGTACGTCGCTCGTCTAACGCTGGTACATTTGAGGGTAGAGGAGCCATAGGTCCGATAATATTCTCTTCTCTGTTAGCGTCTATCTGTTTTTGCCCCGCCGGCGGTGTGATCGGTAATAGATTGATATTTGGGTTGTTACTGTTTATTTGGTGTTTTTTGCCAGATGGTAATTTGCTCAATGAATTTGTTTCTGCATCGAAGGTATTCATCTATGGTTCCTTCAGCTCAAGAGGGTGTTGAAGAGCGGAAAAATAGCGAGAGCAGACGCTGTGATCCAACCTGGATTTGAGCATGAACGATGCTTCCTGCATACAACTGACTCGACATACCCGGTCCTAATCTGACGAGAGCTACAAGCGAAGGTTCAAACACTACAAGCTTATAGGAGTTGAGCACTGCGCTGGGACTAAGAATAGTCGGCTCAACACTATCAATGGTGCGGGGAAGTGGAGAGCCACTGCCAACTTGCACCTGAACCGGCAGTCCAGTACGTAAATGTACAGATGAAGTCGCTGGTAGCAGAATAACAGCGACGGCCTCGTCATTTCCCAGAGACGCGGTAGCGCTCTGGTCGAGGACGAGACCTGTTCCCGTGGTATAAAGTGGAACCTGACCCAACCATGCGACTAATCCGGCCGCCGTTAGCACGACAAGAACTACCCAGGATAAAGCAAATACGGGCGGAGCAACAAGACGTGGTAGGACGCTTTTTTCTCTGCTCTGCACATACTTCTCTAATGCTTTACTACGGAAGATAAGGCGTTTAGATGCAGATGATGCCATCCATTACCTCTTTTCTCAGGAGGGAAGAGCACGGAGTATACTCTTCCTTGTGCTGTACACCAACAAATGCATATGCATACATATCTCAATCATGTCCACGTTTGTATGCGCTATTCGTAACGACGATTTGCTTAGATGAGAGTAACACATGAGCTTTAAAATGGGCTACTTATGCAGCAAACAATAGCCCTCTCTTCTTGCTTAAGCACGCAGAGAGACAGCATAGATTATGCTGCCCCTCATAAAACTGTCTGCCTAATGATGATGGTGACAGTGATTCACATGGATACCCCGTGTTGCGTGTAGGAGGGCTAGATGCACCTCTTTTTTGATAAGATTCACAATGTTTACCTGAGAGTGACCTATAGGCTTCCCTACGATCACGGTATCAATCACGGTACTCTGGTTAATTACCGCAGCCTGACTGACTTGTTGGTTGACTATCTCAATGTCACCCGCTCCACTGACCAACTCCAAATCTGCGTCGCTGAGCTCCAAGATCACAGCGTCTTTTATCACTGTAAACACTTCTCCTTCCCTAGCAAGTAGTATGTGCTCTTGAGAATTTCACAAGAGAAGTTCTCCTGGATAAAGACGATACAGCACATTAAGGTACTGCATCATCCTACATCCACCCCTGTTTCACAAAGCTCACAGACATTGAACACTTTTTATGAAACAGACAGCGAAAATGATTATGACTTGTACGACTTACCCATTGGCAAAGTCAAGCAAGGTCTTTGCTTTCGCTGTTGCCGCTGAGTTTAATGTAGCGTTTACACTGCTGTTATTAAGCGTGCTGGCAGCAACCGTGACGACTTGTACAGGTACATTTACAGCAACGGCCGTGTTGACGACAGGAGCCGCAACGTTTACTGTTGGATCAGCACCACCAGCAACAGCCTCCAACTGCTGATCACTAAGTTCTACTGGCAAAATGTCTCTATGGGTCATGGAATAATCTCCTTATGAACAAGGATTGGCACTAAACGTGCTTTTCCTTCACTAGAGGCGAGATAATGAGGATGCCTCGCCTCTTTCAAAAAGAATACAACTACACTACATGCATTTTTATTTGCATGCGCCCTAATTATGCAGCCTGGATATCACCGGCACCCTTGGCTGTTTGGCTCGTGAGCTCATTGTTGTTGAAGCTGCCAGTAATATCGTGAGCATCAGCGCTAGCACCAACAACCTGACTACTGATCACTGCAGAGTTCGTAAGAGTGCTACCACTGATTGTGGTAGTCTGAGTGCCTCTTGCAGTTGCAGTCGCCGTGCTCCCGCCAGCAACCATCTCCAACTGCTCATCGTTCAGTTCAATTCCGTACATTGTGATATTTCTCCTAAATTATTGTTCTTTAGTCTTTGCAGTACGCCCTATTTTCATGTACTGCTCTTATGTCAACTAGATGTTAATAGGTCCAGCAGAAACGAGGCAACTGACTTGCCACCTCGTTCCTGTCTAGAGC
>JAFATZ010000273.1 GCA_019243675.1 Ktedonobacteraceae bacterium
GCATCACCTACGAGGCTATTAAGCGCAACATTCCTATGGTGCTAGCAGGCTCCATCCGCGATGATGGCCCCATGCCCAATGTGATTATCGACATGCAAGAGGCCCAGCGCCGCATGCGCCAGGAGGTGCAAGGTGTTGAAATGGCCATCATGGTCGCCTCTATGCTTCACGCTATCGCCACGGGCAACCTCCTACCCGCCAGAGTTCACACCGTCGTCGTTGACATCAACCCAGCAGTCGTCACCAAGCTCTCCGACCGTGGCAGCTTCCAAGCCGCAGGCTTAGTGACCGATGCTGAGCTATTTTTGCGGGAGTTGGTTGAGACACTGTCCTAGATGCTGCAAGATCAAGGCACGTTGAAATAGTCAGGCGCTTTGCCGGGCTTCCATTTAATGTTGCATCCTATGCTTGCTTTCTGGTTTGCATCGACAGCTTTGTCTGCCAGCACAGCATCTATAGCGGCGCGTAGATCTTTTCCCGTAACAGCAATAGTGTTACCTGGTCTACTATCGTCTAATTGTCCTCGGTAGACAAGGTTTCTCTCTCCGTCGAAAAGAAAGAAATCGGGTGTACAGGCAGCGGTGTACGCTCGTGCGGTTTCCTGGCTTTCATCATAGCAATAAGGAAACGTAAAACCAAGCTCCTCTGCCATTGCTTTCAACTTGTCAGGCGCATCTTCTGGAAAGTTCGTAGTATCATTTGCGCTTATAGCAACGATACCTACACTTTTATCTTGATAGTCCTCGCCTATACGCGCAAGTTCTCCTTGTACATGTTGGACGTAAGGACAATGCCTACAGATGAACATGACAAACAGAGCTTTTTTGTCAGCAAATGTTGCAAGGGATATTGTTTTGCCGGAAACGACATCTGGCAAATGGAAGTCTGGTGCTTGTGTGCCAAGTGGCAACATGGTTGAACCTACTGCTACCATAGTCGGGTGTACTCCTTTCTATGGGTAATGTAGCACATGATGGTTTCTTGTGCAAAGTTGGTTGAACATAAAAAGAGCGTTGAGGCAGATTACAAGCCTGCCTCAACGCTCTTTTTATGTTCGGCTGGTAGCGGCGATTGGAATCGAACCAATGACACAGGGCTTATGAGTCCCTTGCTCTACCGACTGAGCTACGCCGCCTCAGTTCTTTGCTCTACCGACTAGATAGTATCATAGTTGTCAAGAAGTTACACACCATGAGCTACTTTACAAAGGCTGAACTTGCAAGGTGAGACTTATAAGTTTATACTTATTAAGTGAAAGGAGAAACGTATGGAAACACTACCACTTGAAGTGACACGTGCCGCTGGCGAATTGCGCGCCCTTGTCGGTCGTTTAGCTCGTCGCCTACGGCAGACCAGCGTTGTCGGCGAAATGACGCTCTCGCAAGCATCAGTGTTGAGCTTAATCGAGCGAGAAGGTCCTGCCACCCCAGTTGTCCTGGCGGCCAAGGAGCATATCAGCCCACAGTCTATGGGAGCAATACTCATTTCGCTCGAAGCACTTGGCCTGGTCTCACGCACACCAAACCCAGTTGATGGGCGCTGCCTCGTCATCTCACTCACAGAGGCAGGACTCCAGGCAGTCCATGGCCCACGACGCCAGCGGGAAGAGCGACTTGCTCGCGCTCTTGCCGACAACTTCACTGCCCAAGAGCAACAAGCGCTTATCGCTGCACTTCCTCTCTTGGAACGCCTGACTCAGTTACTCTAAAGGCGAGCTACCTGCTCGCGCATATGTTGGGAAGGGCGACACCCTCCACCGCTAGATAGGACAAACATGACAGAAACACTCACACGTGAACACGTACAACACGCCCACGATCGTCGACGACGGCCAGTCGGGCCTCATTACAAATGGATTGCGCTTACCAACACGACGATAGGCTCGTTAATGGCAACCATTGACGCTAGCATTGTGCTCATCGCGTTTCCTGCTATCTTCAGGGGCATTGGGATTGACCCGCTGGCCCCGGGCGAAGCCAGCTATTTCCTCTGGCTGCTGCTTGGCTATATGGTCGTGACCGC
>JAFATZ010000308.1 GCA_019243675.1 Ktedonobacteraceae bacterium
AGGGATATTAGCGTTTACTGCTGGGGATTACGTGGCGCAGGATGCCAAAGGAGAATGGCCGATTAGACAAGTAACCATGCGAGAGCGCTATGTCAAAGTTGCTCCTGAAGATGCAGAAGGGTTTGCTCACTATTTGCGTACCGATACCTCCTTTGCCGCACAAATGCCAGAACCCTTTACTATTGATGGAATGCATGGGAAAGCTGGGGATTATCTGGTTATCAATGAGGGTGCTGGTTGGCCTGTGGACCATGAAATATTTGAACAGACTTACCAGCTAATTGAGCAAAATGGATGAGCAGACGGACGATCGCAGGCGCACGGTGCTTCGTCTGAAGAATCCAGCCATCGTCTCATCGAACCCTCGCACGCACATTTACTGCACGGGTGGAGGCGTGATCCTCTCCCTCATGCGACATCTTGGGGCACGCAGAACCCTCCCGCCACGCGAGCCAGGGTGGCATCTGCGACACGTACCCACTGGTCATGATGCGATGATCACCAAGCCGCGAGAACTGGCCGATCTGTTACTCGAAGCGGCCACAGGAGGAGCGAGCCGCCTGGTGACCAGCTAATTTGGCAAAGGCCAATCCGTTCTTTGTGCAAACACAGCCCAGGTGACGAAGGAGAAAAATAATTCAGGTTGTATCACTCACACGTCTGTTGCGCGTGAAGAAGGAGAACGTCTTGTGTGCCGATCACATCTGCTCTCGCTACACGGCCTCGACTCGGCAATGGAACTCAGGCCCTCTTCGCTCAGCTTTCAAGAAGCCAGCAAGAACCTGCTATCCGCCCAAGAGCAAGCTGATGACGAACCACCAAACGACCGCGAGAGCGCTGTTGGGAAAGATTGGGCTGCACGCATGTGGCTCTGCTGGCCAAAAGGTTCTTGAGCCTAGGCAGAGTAGCCAACAAGGAGATACCGCAATGTCATCTCAGAGCGAACCCTTTACGATGGGGGTGGAGGAGGAGTATCAGATTATTGATCCTGTGACCTATGAACTCAGTTCGTCTTCCAGTGCGCTGCTGTCCACAGCCCAACAGACCTTGGGGGACAAGGCGCAACCCGAGCTCCAGCTCTCACAGGTCGAAGCGGCCACTCCTGTCTGTCGCAGCTTGCCGCAGGTCCGTCAAGCACTGATCCATATGCGGCGTGAGATGATCGCCGCCGCGAGTCGGCAAAAGAAGTACCTAGCTGCGGCAGGAACCCATCCCTTTTCCCATTGGAAGAGCCAACACATTACGCCCACGCAGCGCTATCAAGAGATAGCAGAGGCCCAGCAGCGCTTGGCACGCGAACCCGTCTTTGGCTGCCATGTTCATATTGGCGTAGAGGATCGTGAACTGGCCCTTGAGGTGATGAATCGTGCCCGTATCTGGCTTGCCCCCTTGTTGGCGCTCGCGAGCAATTCGCCCTTCTGGCTCGGGCAGGAGAGCGGCTATGCCAGTTTCCGCACGATGCTGTGGAGCCGATGGCCCACCTCTGGCCCACCGCAGCACTTCACCTGCCTCAGCGAATACGAGGCCCTCCTGCGCGCATTGGTGGCCACAGGCAGCGTAGAAGATGCCACCAAGATTTACTGGGACATCCGACTGTCTGAGCGCTTCAAAACGATTGAGTTCCGCGTGGCCGATTGCTGCCTGACGGTCGATGAAGCGGTGATGATGGTGGGACTGATTCGAGCGGTGGTGCAAACCTGCTATGAGCAGGCGAAGGGCAAGGAGGCTTTCCCACTGGTTCGCCCAGAGCTGTTGCGGGCCGCCCACTGGAGGGCCGCCCGGTATGGGGTCAGTAGCGAGTTGGTGGATGTGGTGGCTCAATGCTCTCTGCCAGCAGCAGTTATGATCGAGAAGATGCTCACGGTCCTGCGGCCAGCCCTGGAAGCTGAGGGGAACTGGGATGAGATTGCTTGCTTGGTGCAGGAGACGTTACGGGATGGCAATGGGGCCACGCGGCAACGTGCTACCTACCAACGAACGGGACGCATGGAAGAGGTCGTGGATTGGATCGTTACAGAAACCAGGAAAGGCCTAGGCTATTGAGAATAAGGAACCAAACCTTCTTATAGACATTGAAAGAGCAACACCGTGCTCTCTCTTGCAGTGAGCCAACCAGTCCAATGGAAGTACGCTAAGTGCTAAAATGTGGCTCATCTAAGAGTTGGCTCATCTAGATTAGATCATGGTCAGAGAAGAAGGTAGCTTGTTTTTGCACAATGGGGATTGGTTACTCCATTTGTCTTATACGTTCGACGCTCACCTCGGTGAGGCTCTTCACCATCAGTTCTGCTGCCCGCAGTCCAGGCAGGTCACGGTCTCCAGCGACGGCGATGCAGCGCATTCCTGCGGCATGAGCTGCCTGCACTCCGGCTACGGCGTCTTCTATGACGAGGCAGTGCGTTGGCGCGACGCCTAGTTGCTCGGCTACTTTGAGGAAAAGGTCGGGGGCTGGCTTACCACGGGGCACTGTTTCGCCGGAGACGAGCACGCTGAGATAGCGGTCCAGTCCGAGCACCTCGCTAATAAGGTTCAGGTTGGCGATGGGTGTTGAAGAGCCTAGTCCCTGTTTGTATCCGGCAGCTTGTAACGCACTCATCAGTTCTAGTGAGCCAGGCAGTGCAGTGACTGTACGACCGATGATCTCACGAAAATAGCTTTCTTTGCGGTCGGCTAGCTCTTGTACTTGCTGCTGCGGAAGCGGTCCCCAAAGATGAGCTATAATAGCATCGTTGCGTTGCCCGAAGGTGGCCCAGAATTGGGCGTCGCTCAGTGGCACGCCTTCTTCTCTGGCGAGGCGTTGCCATGCCTGGCGATGTTCGTCGCCGCTGTCGATAATCACTCCGTCGAGGTCCCAGATGACTGCTTGTATGTGGTTTGCCATAATGGTGGTTGCTCCCGCTGTTTTTTCTCATCATAGCACATTGTGCCCTATTGCTCCTATTCTCGCTATACGTTATACTACAGTGACAATGTAGTTAAGTTTATTATGCATGCATCAAGACAACAGAGTAATAACAATGGCAGAGAGTTATAATGATGATACTTTAAAACTTCCGAACTGGCTAATCAGACTCTGTAAATGGTTTTGGGGCCAGCGTATGCTCGTTTGGAGCACAATCGTGCTCAATGTGCTTATTGGAGCAGTTGTTACACTTGCCTTTACAGACCCTTCAACTCTAAAAAGGCTGCCCATAGCATTTGTTTTGCAACAGCCTTTTGTTGTACTTTCTCTGTTGCTTATACTGCTCTTTTGTACTACTTTCTCTGGCCTGCTAAGTCGCCTTTCTCGCGTGGAGAATGCATATCGCCAAGCAAACACAGCAATTCTGGTTTCGACACAACATGCAATCAGTCAGGCTCAGACCGAAGAGGAGGCAGATAACGAACTGAGGCAACGGTATCTGCGTCGCCTCGCACGAGATAGCGAATTGCTCACGCTCAGAGGCATTCCCGCGGGCCTGATTGCTGAGAGTGTGCGGTTAGATGAAGTCTTCATTGCCATGCAGTTGCGCCGCAATCGACCACGCACCGATTATCCGCTCACTGAGAAAGAATTGGCGTACTACCGCCAATGTCTGCAAAGTGGCAACTTCTCCAAGGATCTGGACCGCGTGGTGATCGAGGCAGAGCGCAACTGGCACTCTATTCTCAAGCGGACCGATAGAATCAGCATTGCCGACATGTGGCAACTCTTGAACGATGAGCAGCCCGCTGCTGTCATTCAGGGCTATCCGGGCATGGGCAAGAGTACGTTGATGGAGCGCTTGACCTTGCACATGGCGCGGCGAGGTCTGCATCAGGATGACCCC
>JAFATZ010000020.1 GCA_019243675.1 Ktedonobacteraceae bacterium
TATCTCAGGAAAAGATGTCTGGCATGATGGAAATGATATTGCTGAATTCACGATGTCTCAAATCGCTCAAGCCCAGCATTTTGGATGTACAACCAACAAAATACTCATGCAAGGCGGCTACGTGCTCACATATGCCCCTGCTGATGCCGTCACCATCTCTGTGAGACCAGCTACAAAATGACCACGAGCTTCGTGTAGTCCTTTTGGACATCCTCTATGAGAAACCTACTGCTTGTGCTAAAATTGGGATGATTTAGATAATGATAGAGTGTAGATGATATCACAAGAGATAGAGCAATATCTAGCCGAGCTAGGAGCAGAATTAAAGAGCCAGGGCATCAAAAAGCCCATTCGCGTGCTTATGATAGGAGGTGCCTACATGATGCTTCTTGCTAACGCACCACGTACCACTGATGATATTGACATTTTCTGGATAGAAGAAGGCGAAGACTTCCAAAAAGCTCGTCTCGCATTGCGAGAAGGTGTACACACCATTGCTAACAAGTACACACTCTCATCAAATTGGTTCAACTATCTCACACAGATGCTCATCTATGATAAGATTATCATGCCTAGAGGCAAACTGTGGAGACCATACGGTCCACTGCATGTGTATGCTCCTCCCAACGAGTTCATTTTAGCGCTGAAAATCATGGCGGGACGTGATAAAGATATTGCGGATTGCAGGATTCTTCTCCCACAAACAGCTATTAGAACACGCCGACAGGCCCAAAGGGCGTTAGATCGCTATGTGCTGCCTGACGCACAAAAGGACGAAGCCCAAACCATTGAGTATTCACTGAACGTACTTTTCGGGCCAGAAAGTGAGAGCGCGCAATGATGCCGAAAACAATTCAAACCCTGGCATGGGCCTACCAACAGATCTGTGCAGGAGAAGACCCTTGGACTGCACTTGGGAACTTCACGAACGCATGGTATGACTACGCCAAGGACATCCGTGCCGCCTTAGTCAGTGAACCGCTGGGAAAGCCGGAACCTGACACAGAGCATACCCGCCATTGGGGAGCCTTTTGTGCGGCCTCCGTCGAGTTCCTTTGTGACCGCTATGGTGTCCCTTGCCCAGAATGGGTGCATGAACCATATTATACGCTCTCCACCCCATGGTACGGGGACAACATCGTACATCTTGGCGACACAATAGTACTCCAGCATCGCATTCAAACTACCCCTACCCCTTTTGCTCGGCGGAATGTCTTTTGCGGCAACCGACTCTATCAGAATAAGTATGAAATGAACGAGTGGCTACAGGAAGCGTGCATCAAAGGAATGAGCGATCCTCGCGAAATCTGGCACTATGCCCGACAGAAAGAAGCTGCTCTCCACGGCACATGACCTGCCTCCCTACGCCGCATTGCATGAGGCGGCAATCGGCAGAGGCCATGTTGCCTCAGCTACCAAGAGGAATTTTCCACTTTCAGAGTTTCTATGGGTATGGCTTCCGCCATCCTTCCGCCATGATAGCTCTATATGCTACAAGAAGCATAGCCATTTCCTCCTTCTACACAAAAGGATGTCATTCTCAAACTTATTGAACTCTCTTTCAACTTACCCATAATGCCTCCGTTACACGCTATCATTCTCTCTATCACCTCAATTTTAGCACAAGTAGCAGTTTCTATTCACGATCCTTCATTGTTTGCTGCGTGCCTCAATTTCTGGCTCCAGGCCAGTTTTCAATATCCGCTATACCCTACAAAAACTGTGTTATTATGCTACAACCTTGTGCTTACTTATCCCCGTAAAAACTCGTCTACCCATGCAAACGCATCACAAAAAGCTACGCCCAGTTCAGGGTGAGACGAGAGAAAGCCATAAGCGAGGGGGAGCAGACGTACAGCCTCATCTCTCCTTAAAGAGGCTGCGGAACAACTCGTGAAACGGAACAAGAATGTGCGGCTTGATGGGGCAACGTAAACAAATAGCCTTGTTCTTCATGGATAGTTGTTTGGGTTCTCGACGCTTAATCCTTCTACGGTGGCTATGGTGGTAAGGTTGTTATCTGCACACACAAAGATGGGAGCAGGCCCTTGTCTTAACAGAGCTTTGTCACGTAGACGAAGAGCGCAGGCGAGTTGCACTGCATCGTAAGCTCGTAACCTATGTGAGCGGCACAAGTTCCCTGCAGAGGTATAGATAGTAGTGGTAACAACCTGAATACTATAGGCTTTCTGACTATCGCTTCTGAATGCGTCGATGAGCCGATCACGGTCGCTAACAGTTATACTTCGATCATGAACTCTGCGACAGATAGCAGCCACAACTTCTACCAATGCCGCTTGTGAGATGTAGAGTTGGTGATCTTGGGTTGGATCACAGAGAGTTGTTATCAAGGATTGTCCTTGTTCAGGAACATAACGTTTCACAATGGCTGAAGTATCCAGAAAGTAGCTTGCCATTAGTACGGTCCTCTGTCCTCGATAACGATTTCAGAAAGAGATTTGCTGTCAGCGAAGACACGGCCTAGTCGTTCTCGCTCGGCTTTCTCTTCTTCGGTTAATACTTGTGGTGTAGGAAGATTGAGAAGCTCTCCTTCATGATACAGGAGTTCCATGAGCTCGCGTCCTGTTAATGGGCGCGACGGGCTTGGCACCTGTAAGTTTCGTGCCATAATTTCATGTAGCAGTGTTTCGGGCTGTTTTCCGCTCTTGGCCGCTTCTGCTTGAAGTGCTGCATATTCTTGGTCACTGAGAGTGACAGTCATTTGATAAGCCATAAAGATACCTCCTCGTACAGGATAAGGACATTTAGCACTAGTATACCATTTCAAAGGGTACCATCACAAAGGCGCTTGCTACAGCCCTTCCGCCATCCTTCCGCCATGATAGCTCTATATGCTACAATGAGAGCACTTTAGGACATTTATGAAATGTAAAGAGGGTGTTTATGGGAAAAATGAGCGAAACAGAATTGAAGAGGCTCATTCAAGGTGGAGAGACGAATACCATCGAGTTAAAAGTAGCGGCTCCAAGAGCTACTGAGATGGCTTCTATCAGGTGGGATAGTGGCCAATATCAACCAGCCCAAGTCGGTAGGCCACCCGTTCAGCATCATTGAGATGAAGAAGAGCAACAGTAGCACGACCACTTGAGGTAATGCCTTCGATAAGAGCTCCGTTGAGGCGAAAATGGCGCTTCCATCTCTGCTCACGCGGATGAAAGAGCACTACGATCTTCTTTGAGATTGGGTCAACAGAAGCAAGGTCTGAGCCTTTGAAACGGTTACAATAAAAGCAGGCCCATGCCAGATTATCAAGTGAGGTTGGTCCACCGTGTTTTTCAGCAATTACATGGTCTGCTTCATGCGGATAGTACATATCTGATTCATGGATGAGGCAGTATTCACATCGCCCCTGTGCGCGCTCTTGAACCTGACGCCGTAGACGTTCGGGAACCGAAGGTTTCTTGGTCATCGTCTTAAGAAGCCCGCTGTCTCAGTTGGCGGTGGGCTTCAAGTTTGATCAGTTCCATAAGATGTTCCATGACCAAATAGCTCTCAAGTTCTTTGCGTTCTTCTTCTGTCAGCGAGCCATCACGTTCAGTATGTATCAGTTCGTATGCTCGTTCAGCGACCTCGGAGGAAGGATGGAACGTCACGATTTGTTCAGCAGTTGGATGATTCGCCAGAAACTGTGCAAGTTCAGTGGCAGCTTGCGTTTTGAGAAACATAACCATTTCCTCCTTCTACACAAAAAGATATCCGTCTCAAACTTATTGAACTCTCACTCAACTTACCCATAATGCCTCCGTTACACGCTATCATTCTCTCTATCATCTCAATTTTAGCACAAGTAGCAGTTTCTATTCACGGCCCTTCATTGTTTGCTACGTGCCTCAATTTCTGGCTCCAGGCCAGTTTTCAATATCCGCCATACCCTACAAAAACTGTGTTATTATGCTACAACCTTGTGCTTACTTATCCCCGTAAAAACTCGTCTACCCATGCAAACGCATCACAAAAGGCTATGCCCAGTTCAGGATGACATGAGATAAAGCCATAAGCGATGGGGAGCAGATCTATAGCCTCATCTCGCGTTCTTACATGCTGCCACCAGTAGTGTACCAAGTACAATAATCTCTCGTACTCATTGCTGCGAGCCAATGCACCTCCCAACTCCCTCAGCGCCTCTGCTTGCTCAAAGCTGACTCGAATACAGCCAATGATCTGCTCGGCTTGTTCAAACTGTTGAGCTTGTGCAAAAGCCTGTCCTAACTTGCTCAATGCCCCAGCTTGCAAGTGGCTGTGCTCAATGGTGCCAATGATCTGCTTAGTTTCCTCCCACCGTTGAGTCTGCGCAAGCGCCTCTCCTAGCTCACACAATGCCACAGTTTGCCAAAAACTGTGCTGAATGGTGCCAATCACTTGCTTGGCTTTCTCCCAACATTGAGCCTGCGCAAGCACCTTTCCTAGCTCACACAATGCCACAGTTTGCCCAAGGCTGTCCTGAATGGTGGCAATCACCTGCTCGGCTTGTTTCCAGACTCGCTCAGCTTGTTCCCAACATTGAGCCTGCGCAAGCACCTTTCCTAACTCACCCAACACCACAGTTTGCCCAAGGCTGTCCTGAATGGTGGCAATCACCTGCTCGGCTTGTTTCCAGACCCGCTCAGCTTGTTCCCAACATTGAGCCTGCGCAAGTGCCCTTCCTAACTTGCTCAATGCCACAGCTTGCCCACCGCT
>JAFATZ010000050.1 GCA_019243675.1 Ktedonobacteraceae bacterium
GATACCGGCCTCGTTTGGCGTACAAGGCCCAGGCGATATGACAATAGCGTCTGGCTGCATGGCCTCAATCTCGTCCAATGTCACCTGGTCGTTGCGGTACACCTCTACCTCTGCACCTAGCTCGGCTAGATATTGGTAGAGGTTGTAAGTGAAGCTGTCGTAGTTATCTATCAATAGGAGCATCTCACTCACCCTTATGCTGTTCTGCCGCGATCTTCTCGGCTTCATCAAGGGCACGCAGCAAAGCTTTAGCTTTGTTCAGGCTCTCCTCGTACTCCAGAGTAGGATGAGAGTCAGCGACTACGCCGCTGCCCGCTTGAATGTAGGCACGACCATTTTTCATGACCATAGTGCGCAGCGCGATAGCCGTCTCCTGATTGCCCGCGTGACTGAAGTAGCCAACAGCGCCAGCATAGACACCGCGCTGCTCATCCTCCAGTTCGCTGATAATCTCCATCGCACGAATCTTGGGAGCGCCCGTGACGGTGCCTGCTGGAAAACCTGCGCGTTGGGCATCATAGGGAGTAGCATCTTCGCGCAGTTGCCCGCTGATGTTTGAGACGAGGTGCATCACGTGTGAGTAGCGCTCAATCCCCATCAGCTCGCCTACCTTGATGCTGCCAGGGGTGCTAACGCGTCCGACATCGTTGCGAGCGAGGTCAACGAGCATAATATGCTCTGCACGCTCTTTGGGGTCGGCCTTCAGTTCCTGGGCCAAGCGTTCGTCGCTCTGTCTATCGGTTCCACGTGGGCGTGTGCCAGCAATGGGACGAATAGTAACCTCATCGTCTTCGTAGCGCACCTGCAGTTCTGGTGAGGCACCGATGATGTAAAAATCGTCTAGGTCAAGGTAGTACATGTATGGCGACGGGTTGATGGCGCGCAATGCACGGTAGACGGTGAACGGCGCAGCGTTGACGTGGCGGCTCAAGCGTTGCGATGGCACAGCTTGAAAGATATCACCGGCGCGAATATACTCTACCGATTGGCGCACCATGTCTTCAAACTGTGCTTGTGTGCGGTTTGAGGTCACACGCAAGGCTGTTGTATCGTACAACGGCTCCGGTTCCTGCGGTAAACGCACAGGCTGGCGTAGGCGTCGCTGCACATCATCAATGATAGCAATGCCACGTCGGTACTCGTTCTCCAAATCGGGTGCATCGAGATGTAGATGCGTGACTATGCGTACGCGGTGCTTTACATGATCGAAGACTAGCACGGTCTCGGTGAAGCAAAAGACGGCCAAGGGCAAGCCAAGTTCATCTTTTTCGGGCACAGGCAGACGCTCGAAACGCGCCGCCGCTTCGTATGAGAGATAGCCGACTGCGCCACCGTAGAACTTGGGCAGTTCATCCTGAGACTGACCCGTAGGTGCTAGCAACTGATACTGACCCAGTTCCGCCTCGATAAACGCTAGTGGATCGGAGCAAGCAATCTTTTCTACTTTCGATCTCGGATCAGCATCCCAACCTTTATCGATTCTGTAGAGCGTCGCCTCGTCATTACGGTGGATCATTACCATATACGGGTCAATGCCAATGAACGAGTAGCGTGCGACATGCTCGCCACCGGAGACGCTCTCCAACAAGAAGCTATAATGGCCTTGGGCCGTCTTGCAATAGGCCGAAACGGGTGTCTCCATGTCGGCCAGAATGTCGCGATAAAAGGGGAGCAGCGGTCTACGTTCCGACGTGATCGTAGTGGACACATAGTGGTCACGTAGCCGCTGAACCTCCTTACATGTTGGCTGATACATACTTACCCCAGTCCTATCACTTCTTTGACTTGCTGCAGCGTTGCCGCAGCAATTGGGCGTGCCTGATCAGCACCCTGCTTGAGAATCTCCTCTAGCACACGCTGATCGTCCATCAGTTCATGATAACGCTTTTGAATGGGCGTCAATGTTGCTACAAGACGATCGGTGAGGGCAGCCTTGAAATCGCCATACCCCTTCCCTGCAAACTCTTGCTCAATGGCCTCCTGCGACTGACCTGTCAGCGCTTGATAGATCGTCAACAGATTGGTGATGCCAGGGCGCTCAGCATCGAAGGCCACGAGCCGCATCGAGTCGGTTGCTGCACGAGCAATCTTGCGTTTTATGGTCTGCGCATCGTCTAGCATGTTGATGCGTGAGTTCGGGTTGAGGTCAGTCTTACTCATCTTGTTAGTAGGGTCGTCAAGCGCCATGACGCGTGCCCCTACCGTGCGAATCTGCGCCTCGGGAATGGTGAACATCTGCTGCTCATATAGGGCGTTGAAGCGCTGGGCTAAGTCACGCGTCAATTCGATGTGCTGGCGCTGATCGTCGCCGACCGGAACGTAGTGTGTCTGGTAGAGCAGGATGTCACAAGCCATCAGCACAGGATAACAATACAAGCCCGTACCCACTGATTCTGTATTCTCGCCTGCCTTGGTCTTGAACTGCGTCATGCGGTTCAGCCAACCCATAGGGGTAAAGCAACACATGATCCAGCTCATCTCCGCGTGCTCATGTACATGTGACTGCACAAACAGCTTACAGCGCTGTGGATCCAGGCCACAGGCGATATAGAGCGCTGCAAGTTGGCGAGTGTCGTTATGCAGTTCCTTTGGATCGATTGGCAGCGTAATAGCGTGCAGATCGACGATGCAGAAGATGTTGTCATACTCCGACTGCGTCTGCACCCAGTTGCGCAGCGCACCCAGGTAGTTGCCCAGGTGCAGATTGCCCGAGGGCTGTATACCGGAAAAAACGCGTTTCTTCACAGGTGGATTCGTCTTCCCAGTGGGAATCTTCTCATTGATCTCAACCGACACAAGCTTCTCCTCCATTCACAGAGTCCTCACAAAAACAACAATAAAAAACGCCACCCATCCCAACCTAGGGACGAGAGGCGTAAAGCTTTCGTGGTGCCACCCTTCTTCAGATCACTTGCAAGGGCACGATAAATCGGGGCCCCTACAGTGGGTGATTTATCGCGGCAAATAATCCCTCATTGCCGGATACACATGATATCCTGTCCTCGATAACGGGGGACGCTCCGAAAACGCGCTAGTAGCTCTTTTCAAGAAGAACGTTGGCACTTCAGCTCACAGGCCCATTCCATAACAGCTCTGGTATCGGCTTCCACCTCTGCCGATTCTCTGTGACCAGACGACGGTATGTACTTTTCCTGTTCGTGGCTTTGCATATTCTTTTTTTGTATATAGCAAGTATAGACAGGATTTGCGGTTGTGTCAAGCTAGATTCCGTCTATCTCTGGCAAGCTCCAGATATTCTAATATCTGACAATGCCTAATCTCGCCTTCACTTGACCCAGCTTTAGCCCCAACTCTGCTACGTCTACATGGTTCCTGTACTCACTGGTGCGCAGTCGTTTGTAGATATCAGCAACTCGTAGCACGGCGTGTTTGGAGGTAATCACCTCTGCAATTTCCAAGATGTGCAGTGCAGTGGTGGTTGCAATAGGCAAGTAGCCAAGAGCGAGATAGATGTAAACCTGCCAAATCTCGACATAGATATATCGGCGTGGCTGGTCAGGCCCGATACTGCGCTCTGCCTCTTTTAAGACTTGCTGTGCATCCTTAGGCCTATGTTGGGCTAAAAGAGCTTCTGATCTGCTACGGTAATGCCACCCTTCGGCCAGTTTGACAAAACTTCCGTCCTCCTCAATAGGGCCTGCTCGGATGATATTGTATGCCTCATCCAGTTGTTTGAGGGCAAAGGTCTTTTCTTGTTCAGTTATGGCTGTATAAGATAAGGCCAATCCTGCTGCTTGCAAGATATACCCTTGCAGTTGGGGACGAGCCTCTTCGGCCAAAGGAAGGACTTGCCTGAGGTTGAACGCCGCTGCCGCGTAGTGGCCTTTCCCACAGTTTGTGAGTCCACCACGAAGCAGAGCCGTAGCTAGGACATCCTCTCTGTCCATGTCTTGGGCAAGCTCGAGCAGACTGTTGACATGATTGAAGGCTGTGGCATAGTGACACTGATCACGGGCAATATCGATGAGCAGGAAATGATAGGGACAGAGCAAGTTTTTCGCTTGTTCGGCTTGTATGCCCCCAACCTCACGGGCAACGGTTTCCAGCGTTCTTATGCGCTTGTGAATGCCACTCACCAAGGTGTGGGCGGTGTTGTTGTAGAATTGAGCCCAACCGAAGGTTAAAAACGTGCTATACTCTTCAATATCCACCACTATACTCTTCTTGGCCGAGGGTGCTAGTCTCTTTTCTGGTGGAGTCTGCTCAGTTCCTGCTGGCTGCTTCACCACATCCTCTAAAGTCGCAAGACCAAAGAGGAAGGGAGGAATATCTAGGAGGCTGGCTAGGACACGGCGACGCTCAATATCAGTTGGCACATCGTTTTCGGCTTCCATTTGGTGTATCCGTCTAGCACTGACTGGCTGTTGCTCTTTGTGGGTGGCTCTACCGTACACCTCACCAAGTTCTTCGGCACTCATGGCCTTCTGCTCGCGAAAGTCGCGCATGACTTCGCCTGCATTGGGCCACCCATTTGCTTGTGCATGATAGGGGCCATACTGACCGTCTTCTCCCCAATAGAACAGTTCATCCATCACTCACGCTCCTTGA
This sequence comes from Ktedonobacteraceae bacterium, assembly GCA_019243675.1. Taxonomy (GTDB): domain Bacteria; phylum Chloroflexota; class Ktedonobacteria; order Ktedonobacterales; family Ktedonobacteraceae; genus JAFATZ01. The sequence goes on from JAFATZ010000050.1 coordinate 4,570, forward strand.
ATACTGCTACCTGATCTGATTCAAGTATATCGATGAGGCTGGTGTCTGTCGAGCCTGCAAAGGAAGCTTCTGCTTCTGAGGCAGAAGAGGGTATATCCCTCTTGCAGCCATCACATCTGCTAGACTGCTATGTGGGATAGGTCGGTGCGTGCTAGCCCATGTATGTTCAAGTATGTCATGAAAACAACTCTCTTGTCAATCATGCAGAGAAAGGTGCAGGAGTATGGAAGAGAACAAAAGTGAAGTAGCGCGACTCATGCAGCAGATCACGATGGAATATCAAGCGGCCAAACTCGGTCTCACTGGCTTAGCGTCTGGCACAGCAACACATGCCTTCATCACTGCCAAGATGGAGCGTATGTGCGACTATCATGAGATCCTGACCAAGCTTGTCGGACCACAAGAAGCGATCGTCTTGGTTGTTCAAGCAGTAGAAAAAGGATAGAGCAAGGATGTCTATGAGCCAGCAAACAATATCGTTCCGTCCTGAAGAATTTCAGATGCTCAAGACCACCATTGGTAACTATCTTGAGTATCTTGACCGTATGGTTCCGCCTTCAACCGAACGCGACAGGTTGCTCTCCGTGCTGCAAGGCGTATATGTTCGCCTGAAACAGTTCCTCGCTCTAGGCCAGAAGAGAGAGGGCCAATGCCTATGGCTTACTGAGGCAGAGGTGACTGCGATTGATATGGGGCTGGTGACCTTTGCTCGCCTGGTGCCTCTGGTCACCCAGCCATCCCCAGAACAGGAGGACGCGGTGCTAGAGTTTGGCAAGATGCGATGGCGCGTCAGAAGTTTGCTTCCTCGACCCCTCCATTGAGACCACTGGTGCCGCAGAGGAAGTGACTTTGCAAAGTCACTTCCTGCTGCTTCTCTTGCATGCTGGGCCTCTTTCCGCTATGACGGAGCCTTTATGACAAGATAAGACAAAGGACAAACAGTCGTATATTTGGAGTTACGGTGTTTCTGAGAAGGCCAAAGCAATAAGTTCGTGGTGAGAAGGTAAAAGCCTTTCAGGAAGCTCGTGGAGGGCAAAGAAACGTGCTTCGATGACTTCTTTGGAGTCTAGCTGTAATTCACCTCCTCTGATATGTCCAATATAGCTGACTTCCAAGCGCAACTTATAGCCGCTGACGATTCGAAGCAGCGACTGCACTTGCATATGATATCCTGTCTCTTCGCGCAATTCTCTGCATAGGGTTCCTTCTAGTTTCTCGTTGCGTTCTGCATATCCACTTGGTAGGCCCCACGATCCAGGTTTCCAGTAGCGGTGTCGCAGCAGCAAAACACGTTGTTGGTCGTCGAGAACGACTCCTGAAACGCCAATGATAAATTTATGGTGTGCTAGCCATAGGGCGTACCATTGGAGTGGACCACGCATCAAACGCCATGTCTTCACCAAGAGACCAGTCATATTGCCCCCTCTTTTTGCCATTTTTACTTATTATCGCATAATCTGATCTAACATAATGTGCCTTCTTACTAAAGCATAGCAACAACAATCACCCACACACCATAGAACAGCCTGAGCAGGCAGAGCAAAAGATAGCAGAAAAGAATTACCTCCTACATACAGAAGGGCCAATTGTGTGATGTGATATGATAGTATGAGGTTCAATGTTTTGATAGCGTCGAGGTTGGAGGTCTCATGCGTACCCTATTGCTGGCTACCACGAATAGTCATAAAGTAGAGGAGTACAGCGCAATCTTCGCCGACCTCCCCTTCACACTGCTCTCGCTCACTGGTCTACAGTTGGACTTGGATGTGGAGGAAACAGGCACCACATTCGAGGAAAATGCAACATTGAAAGCATTAGCGTATACTCACGCTTCGGGTATGCTCTCTCTTGCCGATGACTCCGGTCTGGAAATAGACGCGCTTGGCGGTGCTCCCGGCATCTACTCTGCCCGTTTCGCCGGCCCAGATACGTCATATGAAGAGCGTTTCCGTATCATTCTGGAGCAACTGCGTGGTCTTCCGGTGGCACAACGTAGCGCACGCTTTCGCTGTGTCATCACCCTGGCTGACCCATCAGGATATCATAGATCGGTGGAAGGGGTACTTGAGGGAGTGATTGCTGACGCCCCAAGGGGAGTACATGGCTTCGGTTATGATCCTATTTTCCTGGTACCTGAACTTGGTAAAACAACCGCAGAGCTAACACCAGAGCACAAGAATCGTATCAGCCATCGCGGACACGCTGCGCGCCTGGCTCGTGAACTTCTTAAGGACTGGCCGCTAGCGTAAGGTGATAGTATCATCAAAGAGATACTCATTAAGGAACAAAAGATGGCGAAAAAGCCGCCTATGCGCGTCGCCCTTGATTTAGAGACGACTGGTCTGCATGCTGAGCAAGATACGATTCTTGAGGTGGCAGCAGTGAAATTTCAAGGGAGCGATATTATTGATACGTTTGAGACGTTCGTTGCACCTGGGCGTGCCATCCCCTATCGGGTGCAGCGCCTCACCGGTATCAAGCCTGAGCATCTGGTAGGTGCTCCCCCTTTTGCTGCGATTGCTGAAAAGCTGCAGCGCTTTCTCGGTAATCTCCCCCTTGTCGGCCATAGTATCCCCTTCGACGTAAACTTTCTTCTTCGCCGTGGCCTTGCGCGTACAAATCAGTTGATCGATACCTTCGAGCTAGCAATTATTCTCCTACCTTCGCTGGCTAGCTATAATTTGGGGCACGTGAGTACGTCTCTTGGTATACCAGTTCCGCCCGACAGGCATAGGGCGATGGTAGATACCCTGCTAGCGATGCACGTCTTTTTGCAGTTGCACGAGCGTCTGCAAGCTGTCGATATAGCGCTGCTAAGAGAGGTGGCAAATTTAGATGCGGCTCGTACTTGGCCTCTCTTGAGCTTTTTCAAGCAGGAGTTGCACGAGCGGCAGGCACAGGATGGACTACGTGGGCCTCTGGTGCGCGGCAGCCTTGGCGATCAGTTGGCTGCACAGTTGGCAATAGACCCACGAGTGCTTTCCTTCGCCATGGCTCGTCGAGAAGAGGTGTCACCCCCTCCTGTTGTTTCTCAGGCTTCGCTTCCCTCTCTGCAGTCGTTGGAGCAGAGAGTAGAAGTACTTCCTGAGCGGGATGAAGCACCACAGAGGTTTCAGGCTGCTCGTCGTGCTGTGCGTGAGGCATTTGAACAGAAAACACCTCTCTTAATGGAAGTAACCGTAGGAGCTAACGATGCTACTCCTGCCTTGCTGCCTGCTTTAGTATGGCTGTGTGATGCTGCCACGTTGGGTGAGAGGCGACTTGTCATTGCATGCTCTAGCCCACAGTATGCACGGCGTCTTACTGAGATAATTCTGCCACGTCTGCAGGAAACACTGAAATGTCACTTCCCTGTAGCCTATCTCTCAGAAGATGGAGGATACCTGTGTACACATCGCTGGTTTGG
>JAFATZ010000321.1 GCA_019243675.1 Ktedonobacteraceae bacterium
TTCACCGAGCCATTGAATATGATGGACGCTGGCTTATTGAGAAAGGGGAGAGCCTTCTGGACGGTGAAATACGACCCTTTAAAATTCGTATTCATCATCTCGTCAAACGCCGCTTCATCCACTTCTTCCAGAGAGGCTCCTTTGTAAATGCCTGCGTTGACAAACAGGATATCCAGTTTGCCAAACGTCTCGTGTGTACGAGCCATCAACTTTTCGATATCACTGAGCTTCGTGATATCCGTTGGAACTGCCAGAACATCGTGACCCAATTCTCGAACAACCTCTTCAAGAGTCCCAGGGTCACGTCCTGAAATCACGACTTTGGCTCCATTAGCATGAAATACTCTGGCCGTCGCCAGACCAATCCCACTATTACCACCAGTCACGACAGCAACTTTTCCCTCAAGCGAACTCATGACACTCTTCTCCTTTTGACACGAGGTGATCTGGACCGCAACCAATATGCAGGCGGACCCCTTGATGTTATTGTCTCACTTCTGCGCATTTCGCGCTAGTTGGTCATGATGCGATGCAGGGCTTTCCCATTCTAGCCTGGCAGCCTTCTCGATCTATAGAAAGCTCTTCCCCTCATGAAGCTAGATCCCGGCTGCATCTCCGCTTGACCCTCGGAAGCTTCAGGTTCAGCATACGCACTTGCGCTCGCCATCTGCTCGCGTAGCTTGTTCACCTGTTCGGTCATGACCTGCACCATTGTATGCTGTTGCGGATTGGCAATCCAGCGCATCTTGGAGGACAGGAAGAGTTCTTTGAGATAGGCAAAGGAGAAGCCTTCGGTCACTTCGCTGATCTTGTCCACCTCTTCCTCAGAGAGGCGCAACATGGGCTTTAGTGAACCGTTCCAGAGCGTAATATATGCTTTGCGCTCGGCAAGTTCAGGCAGGTCGAAGGGATATTTGCGATCAAAGCGGCTGGGGCGATCAAGAATGGCCGGATCAAGGCGCTCGGGGTGGTTCGTGGTGGCAAGGGTCACGATACCGATATTAGCGGCGAAGCCATCCAGTTCGTTCAGGAAGAAGGAACGATTCTGTGGGGTAACGAGCGAGTCGAGATCCTCCAGGACTAAGATGCAAGGCACCGTGCGCCGCGCCCGCTCAAAGACCTGGCGAATATTCACCTCGTCGGCACCGTGGGGAGCACGGAAGCTTTTCACATAGAGACAAGGGTGCTTTTGAGAGTTGAGGAGCGCCTTGATAGTGTGTGTTTTACCATTACCAGCAGGGCCGACAAAGAGAATTCCGCGCTTCCAAGGAATATCATGTTCTTCGTAGAGTGCGCGTGCGCCGAAGAACTGTGCTAGGTCGTCGCGTATCTCTTGCTTGAGGCTGCCACGCAAAATCAGATTATCGAAGGTAGCGTTCTTGATGTCCTGGAAGAGATGCGCATCCTTCTGCCAGCGGCCCATATCGAAGACGAGTACCTCGCTGCGGATCTCATTGTTCCATTTGCAGACCGCCGCGAAGAAGTCGTGCGCGACCTCTTCGCTTTTAGCAAGAAGCCAGTAGAGGTATCTGTAGCTATTGCCTTCGATGTGCAACAGGATCACATCCAGGCTATGGCCCTGCCATTGCACCTCTAACCATGCCTTCTTGATCCTCTCGCCCGTTTCCGTATCTGCGCTCTGTGGCTCTACTGCCGCCTGATCCATACCCTCGATCATCATCCCACCCATCATCTCCGGCTCCGGCCCTCTCCAAAGGGTTGCCACCTGGTTATAGGTAAAGGGCTGGCGTGTGAGCGTGCAGTGGCCGAATGCAGCGTATCCTTCAACATTGAAGTTGAACGCATCGCCTTCAATGAGCGCTCTGTCAGGAAAGAGTTTCGCGAGGTTCTGGCCGATATGATAGTCAAGAGCAGTTCCCGGCAGCAATAGCATTTCGCTGATAAGCTGTTCCTTCTTCATTGCTGAATCCTTTTGAATAGTCTCGCTGTCGTATATGGTCCCTTACATGTACGAAAACAGAGCCTGCAAGGTTCTATAGGCTGAGAAACTCCATAGCTTTTGTTACCGTTGCACCAATGTATGCAACTCATCAAGAATAACATGCGCCGGAACTTGATTTCTAGGTGGATACCTTTCTGGCTCATAGATCACATGCACCCCACATGCCCGCAGGAATGCCATACTGCTGAAGAAGGCTGGATGACCGTCAAGACCTCCTCCCGTACGAAAACAAGGAACAGCGATGATCGGCATCTTTAGTCCGGTGTACTCACACAGCAGACCGAGTGCAAGTGTGTCGCTAATGCCAAGGGCCCACTTGTTCATCGTGTTAAAGGTGGCAGGAAAGACGATCAGAGCATCTGCTCGTGGCAAGACATCTGGCTCTTCAGGGTGTTTGTACTCACTGCGCACCGGATGACCCGTGAGCTGCTCAAGCTGAGGAATATCAAGAAATTTTGTGCCCTGTAGCGTGGTGATGACACAGACATCCCACCTCGCCACTTGCGCCTGCATGACCAACCCTTGCGTGAGGGGAGCAGAAGAGCTGGCGCAAGCAATGATATAGAGCACTCCCCTGCAGGTGGGTCGAGGTTGGCTCATACCTTCCCTCGGTA
>JAFATZ010000293.1 GCA_019243675.1 Ktedonobacteraceae bacterium
AGCAAAGAGCAGGTCGCGCAAGCATGATTCTGGATCGACGCTGTCTGGGATGCGGGCGACAACCCAAGCATCTTCTGTCTGCTGGAGGATGCCAGCATCGGCCAATGCCATACACCAGAGCGCTAGCAGTTGTTTATAGTGAGGATCGATCCCCAGGTATCGCACTGCTAAACCAGGGTTAAAGGCTTCTCCCACGCGGAAGTCCCAGCCAAGCTGGCGCAATGCTGCGATCATATACGCTATACAGAGCCGCTGCTGGGATAGTTTCATTTCTCTATATTGCTGAATCAGTACTTCGTCTTCTTGGTTCTCGCGCTTGCTCTCCGTTTGCAACCAGGCATTGACTTGTAAAGGAGTAGGCAAGGAATCGGTGACATGTTGCCAGGAACAAAGAGGTGAGAATTGCCACCGTTCCTCATACAGGTACTCAGTTAATGTGCTGAATTGACCGTTGTGGGCGAGGCGAACTGCCTGCTCACGCAAACCGAGCAATTCCGCAATCACCTGTCCATCCTCGCCAAAAATGGTGCAATTGGCTATGCCATAGTTTGAGCCATGTTCCACTAGATGGACATGACAGTAGAGATGTGTGCTGGGAAGATCAAGCGTGTAGCAGCGAAAACATTCTATCTCTACTGGCAAGTAGGCAGTATAACGCTCATCGCGTTGATGGAGATAGGCGATGGGAGCAATTGCCTGGATGCAACAATCCAGTAGGGTCGGATGAAAATGATACTCCGCAAACAGGTTTTCGGCGTTTTCTGGCATGCGCACGACCCCTATAACATCCTGTTCGCCCAAATACAGCCGTTCGAGGAGACGGAACGTGGGACCGAATTGAAGTCCCTTACGGCTACATTCCTGATAAAACTGAGCGGCAGAGAGTTCGCGATCACAGCGTCTAAGTGCTAGATCTAGGTCGAAGGGCGCAGGACGCGCCCGATAGAGTTGCCCGATCTGGCCAGTAGCATGGGTGGTCCAAGTGGATTGTTGCTTCTGAAGTTGACTGTGAATCTGGAAGGAATGATCTTCTGACGAGAGCACAGTCTGAACTGTAGTCATAGTATTGCCAAGCATCAACGGTTTATGAATTTTCAAGTGCTGAAAGGCGTAACCGCCTTCTCCAAAGAGATCGAAGGCCATAGCCAGTATCATTTCAAGGTATCCAGCAGCGGGGAAAAGGATAACATCTCCCACACGATGGTCGGCGAGGTAGCAGAGATGGTGATCTTCCAGATTATTTTCCCAGATAGTGGAGGCTGCTGCGAGCTTATAACCAAGCAAAGGATGTGTATATTTACGCTTTTTGTCTGCTGTCGCAGGGAACCAGTAGCTTTCATGCTGCCAGGGATACAAAGGTAGTGGAACATGCTTACCATCTGGTATGAGGGTGAGCCAGACAAGCGGATAGCCCCTAGTGTAGAGTGCGCCAAGCGTGGTCAACAGGCATTGCTGCTCATCTTCGTTGCGCCGCAGAGAAGAGTGAATATGTCCTTTTTTCTCTGCAAGGCACTCGGCAATGTATGCAGACAGGACGGGATGCGGTCCTATTTCTAGAAATGTAGTAATGCCATTGTCAATCAAGTACTCAATGCCTGCCGCAAACTGCACTGGTCTGCGTACATTGCGCCACCAGTAATCGGCGTCACATATCGGCCCGACTACCTCGTCGCCAGTGACGGTGGAAATAAAGGGCAGTCTGGGAGCCTGTGGTTGAAGGTTCTGTAGAGATGCCAGCAACTCCTGGCGTATCGAGTCCATAGCCCGGCTATGGAAGGCGTAGTTCAGTTTTAGAAAACGACAGAAGACGCCCTGTTGCAAGAGCGAGGAGGTAATGTGTTCGAGTGTTGCCGTATCACCTGTGAGGGTCACTGAACGAGGAGCATTGATAGAGGCCAGTGAGACGCGACCTTCGCAGGGTATGATCAAATCCAGAACTTCTCGCGGCGAGAGGCCGACCGCTACCATCGTTCCCTGTCCTGCTGTCAATTCTTGTAAGCGGCTACGTTGGTACATGACGTATACCGCATCCTCAAGGCTTAAAGCTCCAGCTACGTATGCCGCCGCGACCTCACCGACACTATGCCCGATTACTGCCTGCGGCTCTATCCCCCAAGACTTCCAGAGAGCGACCAGGGCGATCTGGAGAGCGAAGAGGGCTGGTTGCGCAACGTCGGTGCGGTCCATACACGAACTAGCTTCATCGGCCATCATCTCTTCTATCAGTGACCAGCCCGTATACGGCTGAAGAAGTTGCGAACAATGCTCGACTACAGAACGGAAGAGCGTTTCTTGCTCAAGCAAATGGCGTCCCATGGCCCACCATTGAGAACCATTGCCACAAAAAACGAAGGCCACTCTCTCATTCTGCTCTGCCTTTGCATGACCATCTACCATACCAGAGAGTTTTTCTCCAGCCAGGAACGCTTCCAGTTTCTCGGTAAGCTCATGATGCGTGCGAACGACCAGCGCCAGACGGTGTGCGTGCTGCTCACGCCGCATGCTAGCGGTAAAACAGATGTCTCGTAGCGATGGAACGGAAGCCGAGTGGAGCAGGTTCAGATAGGATGCCGCCAGCGCCTGCAACGCCTCTGGTGTGCG
>JAFATZ010000461.1 GCA_019243675.1 Ktedonobacteraceae bacterium
TTGTCCTATCAAGTAGATAGAAGAAACTACACAAGAACTTCGTTGATATCGCCAACGAGCTTCTGAATTTCTCGCAGACGGCGCTCTGCCAACTCAACATTCTCTAGTGCCTGTGCTAAAATACGAGCTTCAATTGAAGGATAGGTCTCGGCAATTTCCGGATCAATCACGCCACCAATAAGTTCTAGAGCGCGATTCAGATTGTTGTCTAGGGTTGCAGTTGACATAGCTTGTCCCCTCATCCTCTGTGAAAAATACTACAATGATTCCTACAAGACTATCTCTGTTGTATGATAAGTGACCAAGAACTGACACCCTTTCTTCATAACTTCTCTCTCTACTGCTCATTACGTAGACCAAGGGCAAATGGTTACATTAAAGGGCGTACCGTTGCTCGTGCCTCAATATCTATGTGCATATTACACGAGGAACGAAAAAAAACCAAGATAAGCACCAACATTCCCACTTGTATAACACCGTGAAGTACTACATGCTTCTTGTACATGGCTTTATAGCTCTTGTCTGATAGTAGCAATAAGCTTCAAAGGTCGTATTCTATGCAAATGGATGCAAATCATTGCGTACTTGTTAGCCCTCTTTGCTATCAATTTCGCCGCCAGCACGCGACTATCTCATGTCCTATACTTTTTCTGACAGGAGGGAGCGTAGTTTTCTTCCCTACTAGTAAAAACGCTGGTCATGCTATTATTTTACGGCTAAGTATCTATGAGGAGGTTGCTATAGCATTTCGTTTGACATAAGCGCATAATGGCAATGTAACACGAGGGGGAAATACTACTTCTGACGATATCTAAGTTTCCTTAGCAAGAGAGCAAGCTTACATATACTCAAATCTATAGCTGTAATAAGTATATTCTAAGATACATAAAAAATTCCTTAAAATGTTGATAGTGGCGCTTTTATTTATTGAAATTTCTGCAAAAGCGTGGTATGGTTTTGGTGGGAGACGTTATAGTGATAAGAAGTAAGACCTAAAGGTTACACACAAACGGTGTGCGATAGACAACAGCGTAGATTTTGTAAAGGAGAAACATCAATGACCGATTATGCACCACATCACGCATCAGTACTTGTGAATGCGCCTGTCCATCAGGTGTATGCACTGTTTTCACATTTCAATGACTTTCCAAAGTTCATGACCTTTGTTAAGGAAGTCACGTATTATGACAACCAGCGCAGCCACTGGGTGGCCGATATCCTAGGTCATCATGAGTGGGATGCTATTAATGAGAATTGGGTTGAGGACCAGCAAATTGGTTGGCGTTCAACCAGTGGCTTTGAGAACTTTGGCAAGGTAACATTCTATGCAACCAATGCTAATCAGACACAGGTGGATGTTTTCATCAGTTACAATCCACCGGCTGGTGCGCTTGGTCAGGCTGGCGAGAAGCTGGGTGCCGGGAGCCACTTCGAGAATGCACTGCAGCAAGACTTGAATAACTTTGCACGTATGGTTGACCAAGCTCCTGCAGGGGCGCTCGATCCCAATTCATCCAACTATCTCTTCCATAGTGAAAGTGCGGCAGCCAGAGGTCAGACAACGAGCCGTCAGGATGAGACAATGTACAACGACTCACATGTAAGAACCGCAAGGACCGGTGAACCCATGACTGATAGGGAAATCACTGGCATGACAAACGCCGACTTAGAGCGTCGTACCATATAAGGGTGAGTGTCTCCCTAACTCAAATTACCTCATATCTTGCCCCTTCGGGGGCAGGGTATGAGGTGATTTGAGTTCAGCGTGTATCGTAGGGCGACCCTCGTGGTCGCCTTGACCTTTTGACAGGCAGGGCTTTCCCATTCTGCCACTCCTTGCCAAAACCCGGCCCCCCATGTTGTGAGAGAAGCGTGTTGGAGCGGGCGCACGCCCGCTCCAACACGCTTCTCTCTTTGTATCGGGTGGGGGTGGGGCAACCGCGGGTGTCCTTTTCTGCCAGAATAGTATACTAGCTACATTGTTTCTATTGTTCTTGTCATTGTCTTAAGGATTGTCAAAACATGTTATAATTAATCAGGATGTAGAGGAGAAGTGATAAAGACTATTAACGATAAAGGATTCAAGAGAGGAATAACATGCCCGAACGTGATTGGAGTGAGTTTCGCGCCCTTTTAAAGTCGTTGTGGCAGGATACCACAACAAGAAAACTCATTGAGCAGCGGGCAGATATCTCTGCCCGCACTCTGGCGCGCTG
>JAFATZ010000136.1 GCA_019243675.1 Ktedonobacteraceae bacterium
GCGCAACACCTCGTGTTCTTTACGGTACAAGATGTACGCTTTGGCGACTTCAAACAAGCCTGATTGAGCTAACGTTCTCTCAACCACATCTTGAATAACTTCGACGGGGGGAGCTTTCTCTGAGAATCTGACTTCAAGATCAGCAATCACCGTGTCTGTTATCGAACTGAGAAAATCTTGATCGACATCCTTTCCCGTAGCAATGCAAGCTTTGTGGATGGCTACTTCGATACGCCTGCGGTCAAAATCGACGATGGAGCCATCTCTTTTTTGCACGTGCAGGATCGAAGTTTCCGCCTGAGGACTACGCTTTTGTGGCCCCAACATGCTCTCTATGGTTCCTTCTTTCCAAGCTCATTCTCTGACAAATTATAACACAAGCAAATGAAAATTATAACATAAGCAAACAAATATAGGAATATTGAGAACTCCTTGCAATCCCTACCCCGCTCCAATGCATTGATGGAAGTAGTGCTGGTGCGAGCCTAGCCCGCACCAGCACTACTTCCATCTTATAGATAGGGCTCGGCAACTGCTGAGCAATTGTGCTAGATGAGTGTGGGATTATGCCGCCCGATGCTTCTTAAGGAAGCGCTCTATGCGCACAAGAGCCTCTTCGAGCCTATCATAGGCAGCAGCGTAACTACAGCGCACATAACCATTACCAGCGGCACCAAAGGAGCTTCCTGGCACAACAGCCACCTCTTCTTCAAAGAGGAGCTTCTCGACGAACTCCTCGTCGTTCATACCTGTAGAGCGGATATCGGCAAAGGTAAAGAAAGTTCCGCGTGGCTCACAGCAGGGCAGACCGAGGCGATTGAGGCCAGCGACAAACATACGACCACGCCGTGCATACTCGTCGCGCATACGCACTATATCCTCTTCGCCATGACGCAATGCCTCCAAGGCAGCGTCCTGTGAGACCCTAGCTGCGGACATCATGCTATATTGATGAATCTTGAACATGCTCTCCAGCACTACAGTGGGTGCAGCCGCATAGCCAATACGCCATCCTGTCATGGCATAGGCTTTGGAGAAGCCATCTAACAAGACAGTGCGCTCCTGCATGTCGGGCATAGTAGCAATACTGACGTGTTCGGTGCCAAACACGATGTGGCTGTACACCTCGTCGGAAACAACGACCAAGTCATGCTCGACAGCGAGTTGAGCAATGCCTTCTAGTTCTTCTCTTGGTATCACAGCCCCAGTGGGGTTATTCGGTGCGCCAAGCAGAATCATCTTTGTGCGCGGCGTAACGGCAGCAGCAATTTCAGTGGCACGTATGGCAAAGTTGTACTTAGCATACGTAGGAACTGGCACAGGGGTACCGCCAGCAAGAAGGATGTCAGCCTGATAGGCAACATAACCAGGATCGGGCAAGATCACTTCATCGCCAGGATCTATGAGGGTACGCATAGCCAGGTCTAGACCTTCACTGACACCAACGGTGACCAACAGTTGCGTTTGTGGATCGTAGTTGAGCTTATGTCGACGCTGTAGTGTAGCAGCAATCTCCTGCCGCAGTTCAAGCATGCCAGAGTTAGAACCGTAGTGTGTACGTCCCTGCTCTATAGACTTGACACCAGCCTGGCGAATATGTGCTGGCGTGACAAAATCAGGTTCGCCAACACTGAGCGAGATGACATTTGGCATTGTGGCAGTAATATCAAAAAATCTGCGTATGCCCGAAGGTTTGACTAAGCGAACGCGTTGTGACAGCAGCTCACGTTTAAGCGTACTCATGAAATATATACTCCTTGTCCTTTCCATTGCCAGGAGGCTTCAGTGCCAAAAGGCAAATGTGTGAATGATGCTCAACTTTGCTTGTTAAAGTTCTCCTCAAAAGGTCATATCTGGTCAGGGTCTATGCCAAGTGAGCGCAATTTCTCAGCCAGTGCATCAGCACGCTGCTCCATAGCTTCAGCACGCGTCAGACGCAGGTGTCCATTGCTATCATAGAGGCAGAGTAATTGCGTCTCTGGAACCAGAAAGCTCTCCAAGTGGAGACTCCAGAGACGCCCTGTTGGACCCATAGGCATTTCCCGCATGTTTTGTTTTTCTTTGTCGAGTTGCCAGCCAAAGAGTCGACGGCCATCACGCCGAAGTGGCCGTGGGTTGGGATCATAGGCAAAGTATTCTTTCACACCCATGAGAGCATACTTCATGGGCTTCTCATCCAAGTCCTTGTCCCAGGTTCCTTGCGAAGCGACCTCCAAGACGACCTGCGGTGCAGGCCCCGTTGTGCCCACACGCCAACTGCGTAGGTGCCGGAAGTTGACACCATTGATCACAGCTACATCCGGGACTAAGGGACACTCTTTGGGATTGACCGTTTGATAGAAGTTGAGGTTTTCATAGACTGCACGTGGTTGCCCACGAAAGAGCCATTTGAGTACCTCCGCAAGATAATGCACAAGATCAGTATGAACCGAGGGTTCCCCCATCAAGTCCTCCTCGGTGGGGTGGAAATCGTAGTAGTATGCCACCTCGTCTTGCATGTTCTTGGCCATTACACGCTCCTTGTGTGACTATAGCTCGCGCCTCCCACGTCTCCTACTCCCCATCCTTGTCATGTTAAGTGTTCGCCTTCCCTGGCGAGTTGGCAGATAGTAACTATGATACCATATTCATGGAGAGGTCTACAAGTGAAACTCATGCATTGCCCCTTGCAGTCACTGCGAGGATATGGTAGTATAGACTCAGCTAAAGAGACCTGCCAACCCGCACAGAGGCAGAGATTTTTAGTACAAGCAAGATGGGGCAGAGGCAACGTAGTAAGCGATGGTAACCCACAAGGAGCGCATGCAATGGCCAAACAACTGCAATACGACGAACTAGCCTACTACTACGATACACACCCCACCGAGGAGGACTTGATGGGGGAAACCGCCGATCATGGTGCGCTCGCACTCTACCTGATGGAGGTACTGGCTGCCCTCTTTGAGGGCCAACGGTGTGCGCTCTATCACAACTTCAATTTCTATCACACGGGCTATTAGAAAGAGCATCCTGTGGCTCCTGATATCGCGGTGATTAAGGGCGTGGACTTTCGGCGCGTGCGCAGTTGGCGGGTGGGCCAAACGGGGCCTGCGCCCCAAGTGGTCTTAGAGATTGCTTCGCAAGAAACCTGGCACAAGGATCTGAGTGAGAAACCCAGCAAGTACGCGGTGATGGGAGTGGAAGAATACTTTGCCTACGACCCCAACGAGCCGCCACTTAGGAGAGGTGGGCGTCGCCTGTTCGGCTGGCAGATGGACGGCGCAAGCCGCATCATGCGCCAACTGCCTCTTGAGCCAGATGGGCGTCTGTGGAGTCAGCATCTGGAGAGCTATTTGGTGCCAGATCATGCCTATCTGCGCCTCTATGATCACACTGGGCAACTGCGCTTGACTGGGGCACAACGCGCTGGTGCAGAGAAGCGGCGTGCTAATGCTCTTGCTGAGAAATTGCGCTCGTTGGGAATAGACCCCGACCAGATCGCACCTCTACACCCCTAGATTGCGCACCTTCTCTACCACTCCGGGCAAGGCTGCTATGACTGTTTCTATATCGGCCTCACTATTCTCTTTCCCAGGCGTGAGGCGCAAGCTACCGTGTGACCACTCGGACGGCAGGCCAAGGGCCACAAGCACATGTGAGGGGTCAACCGAGCCAGAGGTACACGCCGACCCGCTAGAGGCCGCAATACCTAGCAAATCAAGGCTGAGTAGGATTGACTCCCCCTCAACACCCTCAAAGCAGAAACTAGCATTGTTCGGCAGACGCTCGCTGGGATGGCCAGTGAGCCGACTGCGCGGGATAGTTAGGACAGCCTCGATCAAGCGGTCACGTAATGCTGTGAGACGCGGCGTTATGTGTGGCAATTCTTCTTGCACGAGCCGCAACGCCGTAGCAGCGCCAACAATACCTGCGACGTTCTCTGTACCGGCACGCCGTCCGCGTTCCTGTGAGCCGCCCTGGAGCTGAGGGAGTATACGCA
>JAFATZ010000199.1 GCA_019243675.1 Ktedonobacteraceae bacterium
ATGCAGCCGATATAGACGGCGACGGAGATACCGAGATACTGATCGGCTCACGAGATGGCTCTATTCATGCAACAACAAAGTGGGAAACCTTAAAGTGGGAGACTGCTCCCTCTCCTACGAAGGACTGGATTTACACGGTTGTCGGGGTACGACGAAATGACGATGCAGTTCCCGACCAGCAAGCCTCGCGAGTCTGCGTCATCGCTGGTTCGCGCACTGGGTGGGTCTATGCCCTTGACCAGAGAGGCATGGTTGTCAAAGGGTGTAATCTCGGTTGCGGAATACGCAAGATCATGGTAAATCCACTACGAACGACAGAGGTTGTAGTGGGTACCGATGATGGATATGTCTATATGCTGGATCGTGAGAGTCTCGACGTAAGGTGGCAAAAAGGCCAGCTTCGGGGTACTATTCGTAGCGTCTTTTTGTATGATCTTAACGATGACAAGGTATCTGAAATCCTCGCAGCTTCTGGTGACCGCCATATATACATCATTGATAATACTGGTAATATTATAGGTACGATCAAAACCGACTATAAAGTATATGTACTATATGTGGCAAGACTGACCAGCAAAAACGAGATTACGATACTAGCAGGCACTGGTAACAAGAAACTGCTTTCCTGGACAGTCATACCGCAAGGTGATCAAACGTTCCGTCTTTCAGCAACCCAGCCTCTCACCTTAGAAGATTCTCCTTTCGAAAGTCGCATCCAAGCCATTCACGTTGCAGATATTAACAAGGATGGGAAACCCGAAATCCTTCTTGGCGCAGGCGATGGATACCTGTATATTCTTGACCAAGATTACCAGTTGCTCTGGAAGCATTATGTGGGACAACGTATCTCTAACATTGATGCCAAAGATATTGATAACGATGGCATCATAGAAATCCTTCTTGGCATGGAAGATGATATTGTCCGAGGTTTGCGTATAGCACTTAATCCAAATGATAATATCTATAATAACATTCACGAAAAATATAAAGATTTTATGCAAAAATCTCTCGATAAACATCGCATTCCATTTATAGAACGTCAATTGCTAGACCACCTGGTGAAAGAGCCAGTTTCCCCTCCTCTCTCCAACTACATGGAGTGGTTTGATGCAATCAACCTCATGCAGAAACGTGACTACTTGAAAGCCCTGCCACTCCTCTTGCATTTAAAAAGGCAAAAGGTCCAGCATTTCTGGTCTAGCCCAATGACTGGGAACGGGTACATCCGTACGCTTGCCTATGGTGAGTACGTCAAAGACAACGTTTCTGAACTGCTCTTTGGAACCGAGGAGGGGTCCATCGTAATAGTAGATATTGCTGATAAGACTGGCTTGGCAGCCAGAATGAGGAGTCGTCCACACGGCATCTTCCAGGTCGAGTCACAAACACTTGATCCTGACAAGGCCGACGGTATCTTGGTGGTTACGGATGAGCACCATGTCTACTTGCTTGACGATACTGGGCAGATCATCAGCGAGCCTGAACTAGAAGATGAGGATGTGGTACTTTCCGTCTATATCCATAAGCAGGGTGATCGTGCTCTTGACGCTCTAAGTAAGATCTGGGTCATCCTAGCAAGCAACAAAATCTATGTCTACGATGGCAGGTTGGAACATAGACTCGATACCATCAGAACACAGGAAAGTAATAGACTTGTCTATACGTACGATCTTGGCCTCGACGCGAATAATGCACCACAATTAATCACTGCGACCCTTGATAATAACATCTATGTATATAGGAGAGATCACACAGCGTGCTGGCATTATGACTGTATACGTGATCGGATTAGAGCCATCTTCGTGACAGATATAGATCACGATGGTCATGGTGAGATTATCGTTGGTTCGGAGGATCGCAATATCTATGTACTCGACTATGAGGGGCATTTGAAGTGGCGATATCGCACTCCTTATCGTGTGTTAGCTATGGCAGTCGCCGATGTAGATAATGATGGCTCTTTTGAAATTTTGGTTGGCAGCGAGGATAGTTACTTATATGTGCTAAGTGCCCAGGGCGATCTTTTGTGGAAGTACAAAGCTAGTGACCGCATAACCGCCATCATAGCACGCGACTTGCATGTATATGACAAGCATGGTGACAAGAAAGTGGAGATTTGTATAGCAGCCGGTGATACTCTAGAGATCATTCAGGCTCTTGACCATCAGGAGGTCGTGAAGCAAATCGACATATGCTGGAAAAATCTCATCTATCACCGCAATTTTGATCACCAGATAGAGGCAGTGCGCCCCTTTATGCACGATGACAATGCAGATATTCGAGCGCTAGCAAGAACAAAGCGTGCAGGGCGTACCGATGTAGAGCCGCAGAAGGAAGATCTGGATGCGTATCGCAAAGCTCTTGGTACAGAGGAGTGCCTCGAAGCAAGGAAAGAACTTGCCAGACTCGCAACCATTCTCGACCGCAACCACTCTGACAATGAGCCTTGTAGGAACCTTGTTCGCCATATGCTACCTCGACTCTCAGCCGACCCACACCAAGAGGTGAAATTGGCTCTTATAGCATATCTCGACAAATTCACAACTCCTTCCCTCTGTTTTGAATATCTTGATCGCTTCAGCCTGAGTGCAGACCGCTGGGTTCGGCGTGCTGTGGTGCGCAAACTCGACCAACTCATTGAACACGATCCAACTGAGGTTTTGCCTCGCCTACGTAAACTTGCTAAAGACGACGAGGAGTGGATTTTACAAGAGGCGGGACGTAGTCTTGCCCGTTACTTTTCCATTCATCAGGCAAATTTGTTCACAGATATGCAGAACCTCCTCGCTCAGGGAACCAAATTTGTTGTCCTGCAACAAATAGCATCCTCTTTACGAGGAACTGCGCTCTACCCTGTGTTTCATATGCTTACAAAGTTGCTGGACGCTTCTACCAGGCAAGAGGACGCAGTCTTCGAAGAGACGTTGCGCAAGTACGTAGATATTCTGAAGGAGCCACAACTCTCCAGCATTCTAGATTACGAGGGGATACAACAAAAGTACGAGGAGCTTTACCAGCTTTTTTGTGTTCACTCTATTGCTGATATTGCCCAATACACATGGTACGGAGACTCAGATCTGATTGATGCTGTGTCAAGGACTACGAACTTCACTTCCATTCTCGATGACTTGCACAGGGTGATTGAGACCGTCAAAAACTTTCACAAACGTATAAGCGTGGGAGATCGCTTAGCAGCATTGATTGATGCGAATGATATACTTATGAATCTACATGGGCAGTTGCGCCCTTCCCAGGAGGAACAGGATGCCTCTAGTGATCCCCAATGGATACATCCTGAAACTTATGCCCTCAAACATATTCTCGCGCAATGGAAAAGGATTATAGTCCAGGAGATTCAGCGAGTCAAAGGGAATGCCAAACTCAGTATTAAGGTGAAACACGAGGACATGCAGTTAGGAGAGCAGGCTGTTATTGCTCTATGCATTACCAATATAGGCCGTAGTCCTGCTGAGAGAGTTCGTCTGAGCTTAAAGGAAAGCCAAGATTACACTATTGTGGGACGCAACGAAGTTGAGGTGGAAGAGATTGCTACCCATAGCCCTAGCGACGTTGACTTTACTATCCAACCTGTCACTTCGTCGCTACACCTGCAATGGCACGTTGTTTACGACGATGCCGAGGGACGAGATAGGATGTTAGATTGGGATGAGAGGCTTCAGGTTACATCTTCTCATGCCCCATTTGCTCCCATACCCAACCCCTACAGAGCAGGCCCACCACTGCATCCAGATGAGAGTGAGGTTTTCTTTGGACGAAAAGAGGACATCACATTCCTGCGAGAGAAGCTTATCTCCCCAATAGGGCGCAATAATGTGCTCTTGATTGGTCAACGCCGCTCAGGAAAAACAAGCCTGCTCTATCGTTTTATAGCTGGTGTTCGTCCTCAAGATGCCTGTGTCCCTGTACTAGTTGACTTTCAAAATCTTGCTGAGAAACAAAGTTCCGCCCAACTGCTACAAGGAATGGCACTGACTATTTTCAGTGCGCTGCAACGCGAAGCCATTACTACTGCACATCCTGATGCACTCGATTTTGATAAGGACCCAACCTCTGCTTTCGACCATTTCCTGGATCAGGCCACTATGACACATACGAAAACGTTGATCCTGCTTATTGATGAGGTAGAGATGCTCAGACATATGATTGATAGCAAGGGCCTCTCTCCCTCGTTTTTTATCTACCTACGTAGTCTCATGCAGCATCGCCACAACATTAGCTTTCTCTTAGCAGGCGCACCAAGACTGCTTCACTTGAAGAAACCATATTGGACGGAACTAGTCAACGTTTTGCTGCCCTACCAGCTTTCAGCACTCAAACCAGAAGAGGCTACAGACTTAATTACACAGCCTGTGCGTAATGAACTCACCTACGGTGCCCTTGCGCTCGACAAACTACATCGCCTGACGGATAACCAACCCTACTTTATTCAATTGATGTGCGAAGCTCTTGTACGCTATTGCAACCATGCACAGAAAAGTTACGTCAACAGCAATGATGTCGATATAGTCAGTGAGGAAGTCATTGGACAGTCTGATCATTTTCATTGGATATGGAATGAAAGTGAGCGAGAGAAGACCGCTCATTTTGTGCTTTCCGCTCTTGCCCAGGAGAGAGGTGAGGAGGATCATCTTTTCACGATAGAAGAGATCAAAGACAGCTTTGAGTACGAGCGCTATACATTTGAGCGTCGCAAAGTTGTCAATGCTCTTACTCTTCTCGTACAGGAGGGCTTCGTGAAGGAAGAGGTATATGGTGGCAACAGGCAGTATAGAATACCAATTGGGCTATTGAGGGTGTGGTTACGCAAGATGAAGCCCTTAGATCAACTCGTGCAAGAAAAAAAGTCAGATAGCGAACAGTTAGCTCTATAAAGAAAGGGAATCTATAGATGATATATCTATAGTGTATTTTTTTATTGAAAAATGGCTCAATCTTTTATCCAGCTTCTTGGTATTCTCGGGAGCATTATCTCTGTCGATTTGATTCTCAGCGGGGATAATGCACTTGCGATTGGTGCAGCCGCCTCTGGTGTGCCGCCAGAGCTACGGTCGCTTACATTGCTGCTTGGTGGGGGTGGCGCAATTATACTGCGTATCCTGGCTACCTTTTTCATATCCTTGCTGCTAAGCGTACCTTACTTACAGGCTATTGGTGGCTTGCTTGTAGGATATATCGCGTTACAGCTTCTTATTAACCAGGGAGAGGCCAATTCCTCAATGGCACGTGACAGCACCTACACCAAAGGCATCTCCAGGCGAAGATACTTTGTGATGGCTATTTTCACGATTACTATAGCAGACTTGACAATGAGCCTGGATAATGTGGTAGCTGTGGCAGCGCTGGCACGTGGGCAACTGCTCCTGCTGACTATTGGCCTTATCGTTAGTATTGCCTTTCTCTTCATAGGCAGCGCCATCATCGCAGCCGTAATACACAGATTGCCCTGGCTCACTATTCTTGCCAGCCTTGTGCTTACACTGGTCGCATCTGACCTCATTTGGCATGATCTACAGCGGCGGATTGGCAACAATGAGATATATCAATTTCTTATCTACGTGATTCCTTTGGCTATTATAAGCGCTGTTGCACTGAGGAAACGTCGTTTTGGCTTTCAAATCACATATCATAGACCTCCTCCAGATGATCTATGACAACGTCAACAGCAGCCTGCACATGGAGCCTGCACGCCATCGTTTCTGTAGCATCGAATGTGCCATGCTCAAAGAGTTTGTTCGATGGAGAACCACCGCCGCAAAACATGAAATAACTGCATGTTTGTCGGCACAAAGCAACGCCACGTTGAATCTGTTTGTTTATCCTGATAAACTTCTCAGTGCTCAATATATCTTCTACTGTCATCTCGTGGACATTACCAAAGGTAAAGTCTTCATACATGGGATGAGTCATATTGAGCAATTCTGGCGAAAACGTTGACACGTTACCATTATAATCAAAACTAAGTATGCTCATCGCTGTATTTGTCTGTGAGTGTGTAACAAACGATCCTCTTATGAGGTGCTTTAATACAGACTCGACCTCTCGGATGATGATAGGGCTGTGAGAGCGTACGCTCAGAGCGATGATACTTTGCAAAAATGTCTTATATTGCTCAATTTCCTCTTCTGTTTGTAGCGAAGAATGCGTATTGATTCCCTCTCGCTCTTCAGGATTGAACCCCAGACGCATAGGCTGCAAACGTTCAAAGAAGTGCCATATACTCTCAAACTCGTGGAGGGCTTCTTTCGTGACAACTGCAATAATGGAATACTCCAGTCCGTTTTCTTGCAAGAGCATGACTCCTTGCATTGCCTTGTGAAAACTACCTCGTCCAGTTCTATCCACGCGATGGGCATCATGAATATGTTCAGGACCATCCAGACTGACGCCAACTTTAATTGCATGCGTTTTGAAGAAATCGCACCAGTCCTGGGTAATGAGTGTTGCATTCGTTTGCAAGGAGTTGACGACGCGTACGTTTCGTTTGTTCCATTTTTTCTGCAACTCAATCGCATCTTCGTAAAAGCTGACGGGAAGGATTAGCGGTTCTCCAGCGTGCCACAAAATAGTGACTTCATCAGATACGAAACGGGAGGAGAAGACTTGCCTAAATATCTGTGAGAGGGTATCGCTGCTAATGCGCCTCGTTACTGCCCGCTGAGGCAGATAGCAATAGCTGCAGTTGAGGTTGCAAAAAGGTACAGACTGTATAATGACCATATCTACCTGCATGTGAATATGTACCCTTTCCTCGCTCCTAGGGGGAATCTCCCCAGGGGCAATCTTTCCATGGTTCTTCATACTTGTCCCACTTCGCCCACTCTTCCTCATTGCCTATTGGTCTCTTCTTAAGGGTATGGTCAATACAGTGCATATACAGGGAAATGAGAGGAGTTGCACATGCTCCATCTTGCTTAGGTGTCGTCTCTTGCAAGATGCGTTCTCGCAGCGAGGAGATGCGTTGCACCATGGAAAGCTTATTACATAGCGCCTTTGTAGTATTCATCTTTGTAGGCCCTTCACTACATGTAAAAACATATGAACACGAAACACATATTTACAGTAGCAGTATAACATAAGTTAGTGAGTATGACGCTCGCATGAGCCGCAACGTGTATAGTAATAGACCCTTGCGGCCGCCATATAAAAAATGACGCTCACCCCAGGCATATGGGAATGTTTCGGTATAGACCTACGAAACTACTTTGACACTTCTCGTACACAGCACTGGCATAATCTGGGCGCTTAGCTGTTCTCAACTGGCACATTGATAAGGCTACACTTGCAATGAGGGAAGATACTCAATGACTTCCATTGAGTAAGAAAGAAACGCGAGGCGTCATGTTACAAACGCTAGGTACATTTACTGTTGACGACTACACTGACTTACGGTTGGGTAGATATCGTATCATCCGTCCTTTAGGACAGGGTGGCGAAGCTCAGGTCTTTTTGGCCAGAGATGAACACTCGGACAGATATGCCGCTATCAAAATTGCTTGGCCATCTCAAAGGCACTGGACATCTGATAGTCTGAGTGTCGAGGCCCGCGTTCTTACGCGCCTGCATCATCCATATATCATACAACTCTACGCACACAATCTGGATGGACCTTTGCCATATCTTGCTCTACAATATGCACCATACGGCACGCTTGAGAAGTATGCGCAAGCCGACAATCTGCTTGCGCCGCAGCTCGTTCTGACCTATATAAGGCAGGTTGCT
>JAFATZ010000297.1 GCA_019243675.1 Ktedonobacteraceae bacterium
CCGCAACAAACATATTGTCTGGAGCTTTGGCTCGGGCGATCCGACCAGGTGCAATCCCGGCCCAGGCGCGATTATTGGCCTCAACGACGCTGAGCGCTTGAGCGATGGGCTGACTCTGCTCTCTGGAACCGGTATACCCCCCAATACTGCTGAATCAAGCATCCCCGCAGGCTGCGTTGATAATCGGGTGATCGTCGTCGATCGATACGGTCATATCGTATGGCAATATGGGCAGGCGGGAGTGACTGGCGCTGGTCCAAATCAGTTGAATGTCCCTGTGTTTACCATCCAGTTGCCCAACCGCAATATCATGATCGTCGATCAATCGAATGAACGCGTGATCGAGGTAGACAGGTTCAGCAAGCAGATCCTCTTCCAATATGGGCAGACGGGAGTGACTGGTTCAGGGGTCAATCAGCTCAACAATCCCAATAGCGTCGAACTGCTGCCCAATGGTCACCTCCTCATCGCCGATGAGAACAACAACCGCGCGATCGAGGTGACGCGCTCAAAGAAAATCGTGTGGCAGACGGCGGCCTCATACGGTGGACTGGCCCTCAATGGGGTCGCTTTCGCCAGTCGGCTTCCCAATGGCAATACGTTACTGACTGACTCGAATAACAACCGCATTCTTGAGGTGACTCCCAGCGGAGGTACCGTCTTCCAGTACTTCACGAACTCGGGCCAGAACAGCATGGCGATGCCGCTTCCCACCAATGCCGTGAAGCTGGCCAACGGCAATATCAGTATCGCTGACCAATTCAATGATCGCGCCTTCATCATTAATGCAGCCAAGCACATTGTGTTCCAGTACGGCATAACCAATGTCGATGGTACTGGCCCTGACCTGCTCAATAGTCCCTATACGGCCTTTGTGATCGGCGACTATACCGGTCAGACACGGCCCCCTAACTACTTCTAACGTTGGCATCGAACAGTATACCCATCTCCTCCCCGTTTGAGCCAGGCATCCGCAAGGATGCCTGGCTCAAACGGGGGATGGAGCGAAAGCAGCGTGCAGCAATCCCTCGTTGCTTTTTGGTTAGGGGTATAACGGCATCATACATGCTTTCGGAAGCGCTTTCATAGTGCTATTGTAGCCCAGCTTTGCTTCCATATACAAGAAATATTCTAGATGATGAACTGGCGGACTGCAATCGAGGCTGTTTCAGATAAGTATATACCATGGTCTCAAGGAAAAATGCTTGTGATAGATTTTTGCAGACATCCTAAACTGCTCAGTAGTTGCTACAAGAATTGGAAAGCGCTAGATATATAGGGTAGGTGGCGTGACGGTATAGGTGCCCTATAGTACGACTTTTAGTATGCCCATTATGGTGTCCATATTCTTGCGTTGCGATACGCAACCTCGGTCGGGACAGCCCCTGCAGCACCGAAAAGAATGTGACCACTACTCATGAAACTATTACTGGTGCTATCAATCTTCTGGTGATTCACATAAAGATCGAAGTGATCCTCAATTGCCACCACAGCAATCAGGTTAGAGCGATTCAGCCCACTATGAAAGGCTTGTGAGGCGCTGGACAACAATGTTTGTATACCGGGAGGTGTTGGTGAGCCGTAGAGAAAAAGGTCGTAATGTCCGTTCCGACAGAACTGAAAGAGGTATGCTGGCCCGTTGGCACGGAACCATATTCCACCACAATCACCCTTGATGATGGTCATAGTGACTTCAATAGTGAGGTTGCTGAACAGGTTAGTTGGTGGTGCGCAAAAGCCATTTCCGGCCTTTGGCAAGATGACATGATAAGCTTCATGACTAAACTGGCAGAAATCGCCAGCCGTATCTGAACCATTCTGCCAGTACAATGACTTATCCAATGGATCGGAGAGTGTGAGCCGCCATCCAGCAGGAGGGTAGGGAGTAGCAGTCTGAGTAAGGTCAGCGGGAGATTGTGTACGAGTGGGTGATGATATAAAACCTGGCAAGACACGAAACACGAACAAGCCAATGATACCTCCTATCATCACAATGCATGCCACAAGAGCTATAGGAGCGTGTTTCTGCCAAAGCGTGTACTTCCCTCTTTTTGGCGGAAGTGGTTGTGGGATGTCTTGTAGTTCCTTCGCAGGGGGCAGTGGTCGAGCCTGCTCTGGCTCAGCAAGAGGCTCTTCTGTGGGTGTTCTGAGCTCGTGGAGACTCATCTGCTCTGGGAGTATTTCTTGTTGATTGAACGGTGATGAGGTGAAATCTATTTCGCTATTTTCCTCAGTAAGCAGGCCCAGTTCTTCGGCGTTTTTTCCCAATAGCTCAATCAGCTTCTGGCGATAATACGTACTGGGACTTGCCATGCCATTTTCCCATTTGTTGACTCGACTAGCGTCAGTGCCGAGGTGGCAGGCCAGGTCTTGCTGTGACCACCCTCTCAGTTCACGTTCATGTCTTAACTTTCGCTGAAACTGTGTTTTCTCTGTTGGCATCTCCTTTGCTCCTCGTTATTGCATGCCAACTTCATTATACAAGACTGGTCAATTGCTAGTAAATACCTGAGCAGGTTGCGTTCAACTTCCGTTAGAGCAAATTTGGCGAGTCACTCATATATACGCCAAGGATATAAACTTTTCGGATACGGATCCCTGCACGAGCAAAACGTAGGTGAAAGACACCGTGAACATACCAAAGCTATAGAAAGGGCAGAAGAAAGACATGCTCTCGCTATGGATGCGAGAGCCACATACATATATGCTTGAACATAGCACGTGCATGTGTAACCAAGGAGAATGGCCACAGGAGCTCAAATCCTCCTTGGTGAAGGAAGTCACCGTTGATTGAGACGGTGCTCCATGATGGTAGCCTTGTTGTGAAAGGCGAGTGTTTAAAAGTACCATCATGGTTTCAGATAATCTGTCCAAGAAGGCCATGATGGGTCTTCTAAATAGCAGAAAGGATACAACAATGGAAAAGAAGTTCATCTCTGGTTTTGCGATCTTGCACAAAAGAGGGTATCGTGTAGCCCTTGGTGGGCTGTTGCTTGCGATAGCGTTGACTTTCGCAGTGTTCTCTCAC
>JAFATZ010000306.1 GCA_019243675.1 Ktedonobacteraceae bacterium
CATGAAATATCCTCCAAAGTCCTTTCTTGAATAGCTATGGCATACGTAGTACTATGCTTTTTACCCAACGCATTACGCTACGTGTGCTGTGAAGATAACTACTCGCCTGCTCTGCACTGATGACTTCATCGGCTTCTTCGGGTGGAGTATCAGCGTAGAAAGTTTCGGGATGAAAGGGCGTCAAGCGTGCCATCTCGTCCTGAATTGCTACTGGAGCGCCTACTTTGGCTCCTAGCATACGTAGGTCATGGTCATACATCGAACGGTGCCCGAAGCGCAATAAGCTCACCGACTGGGCCGCTTTTTCCACAGCTTGATTGCAGTAATCCACGCAGGCGAAGTGCCGTCCCAGGCCAAGTTCCACTCCTGCCGTCGCCGTATCCTGCGCCGCCTCAGCGAAAAGGGCTAACGCAGCCTGCACATCCCCCTTTAGGGCAGTATCCAGGGCGCTGTCTGGCGTCTCATCATCGTCTCCTGGTTGCGCATGACCATGAGAAGTTGACGGCTCTGTGGCATCATGGAGCGTAACACCCTCTATGAGAAGCTGCTCTATATCATCCTCGTTCTTGTCGTAAGGCATTGCGTACTCCATAGGGGTCTATGCAGGGCAACGGCAGAGATCGCCCTGCCTCTTGTTCACAAACATAGTATGCCCATTTGGACAATGTGTCAATAAGTATAGTGACGTTGTATCACCCGCGCCAGTATTGAGCATATGCACGTGTGATGTCAAGGTATGTGGTATGATACGTCACGCTTGGCTCAATCATCGCCCCTTCGAACCACTCGTTGAACGAAGTAATGGTAATCATCTCTGGGTTGCTGGCAATAGCTGCGTCCCAACTGATGTGGTAGGTGGTACCATTGTTGCGTGGCACTTTGAATGTATTCGGTCGTCCAGCAATATGGGTGTCATCGTAGCCGGGCATGACCCCTGCCGCCCAGATTTTGTGCGTACCGAATGCGCTGTTGTAGGCATCAACCTCGGCGCGAAATCCCTGGTCCACTGCTGTCATACTACCATTCAATAGACCCCAATAGCCGGCACTAAATAAGTGGATGCCGTCAAAGACATTCAGCAAGTTCACATCGACGCCCTCTGCCAACCAGATCATTTGGTTACCTGGGTCCACCTGTTGACGAATCGAGGCCCACTCCGAGAGGGTACGTCCCTGTCCAAGTGGTTTCCAGAAGAAGAGCACTGGTTTGCCTTGCCAATGCAGAAAGTGACTATCGTTGCTGTAGTGAGAAATAATGTAACGCAGGCCATTGACGATGTTGCCCTCACCCTGTAAGGCGGGAGCTTCGCTCTCAAAGTAGAGCGTCGAGGCAAAGTAGTGATTGGACAGTAATGCGGCATGATTGAGTAGTTTCACGAAGTTGGTATCGGTCTGGTCACCTGGCCCCCACCACGAATGAATAAAGCCTGTAATGCCTGCATTGGCCGCCTGATGTATCTGCTGATCAATACTATTGTCGTCAGATGAGTCATACTGAGTGGTGGGCAGGTCCGGCATACGGCATAAGCACCAATCGGAGCGATTATACCATGCATAGTAGAAGGCAAGAACGGGTCGATTTACGTCGATGTATGAATGGAGAAGGGAAGCATGAGTATTGTGTGCATAGGTGGGCAAACTAGCGGCTTTTCCTGCGACGGCACCCACCACTACGATGAATAATAACGCTACTATCACTCTGCGGGCTAGAGCCGCCGGAGTGTGCAGAACTTTTTGCACGAGACCTCCTACGAGAAATATTTCTTGAGTGGGGGGACAGCAACTGCTCAATAGTTCTGGGGCGAATGGGAAAGCTTTAGTGCATATTCCCTTTGCTAAAAGATTACCAAATTGTATCTTATAGTGTCAAGATATATCAAAGATGAGTATAAATGTAAATATGTCTCTTGCTGAACGTGATAGTAGATACGCATAGTTTTCGATACGCTGATGGGGGACCTATATTGCCATGCTCTATTCGCTAGCCAGTCCTGGTATACTACAAGGGCGGTCTGTACGGAGTGCTTTCGTAGCAGCTCGCGCACAAGGTATGCAAGAAAGAGCCAGCATGGAACGAACGACAGAGCCACAAAAGGACAATGTGGCATCTAATGCAGTGGCTTCTGATCTGACCCGACTGTATGAGCAATTCCGCCACCCAATTCATTCTTACGTCTATCGTCTGCTAGGTAATCAGGAGGATGCAGATGATCTGACGCAAGAGGTTTTTGTGCGTGCCTGCCTCTCCTGGGATAGCCTTCATGAGCGTGATCACCTTTCTCCGTGGCTCTATCGTATTGCTACAAATTTGTGTATTGATCAACTACGCAAGCGCAAACGTATCTCCTGGTGGTCATTAGCGCAGCGCCGTCACAGTGGCGAAGACTACGGCGAGGAGATCAATGAGGATACGTTACAGTTGCTTTCGGATACAGGCGGTGTGCCAGAAATCGCTGAACGGGAGCATATCCGTCTTGCGCTGGCAAACATGCCGCACGAGTATGCCATTGTGCTCGTGCTGAGTGCCGCTCAGGGCGTTCCTTATCAAGAGATTGCCAGCATTGTCGGTATCTCACCAAATGCTGCCGCAACACGTATTTCACGTGCAAAAAAGATGTTCGCCTTAGAATATCAGCGATTGGTTGCTTTGTGAGAAAGTAGGTGAGAGGCGTTATGAATTCGACAAATCTGCCACCACTGCCAGCAATAGCTGTGAGCAAGCCCAAGGTATGTGAACTGGTACAGCGCTACCTGGCCGTATGGGATGATCTCACACCTGAACAGAAACAAGCTGTCACTGGCCATGTCGATTTCTGCGCCCGTTGTGCCGCAGCGCAACACCTTATGAGCCAAGCCACTGAGCTTCTAGCCCATATGCCATCCTCGACCCCTTCGCCACGCGTCGACCGCGCTATCATGGCAGCCATTGCTACACAGGCGAATGGACGTAGAGCGAAGACTCCCAGGTCTCTCCTACTTGGCAATAAACCATTCCTACCTGCTCTGGTGGCTGCCGTGCTTGTGTTGGCTACGCTGGCGGGCACATATCTTATGGGCAGCTCTATGCTGTCCACACCGCGGCAGGCATTTGTCTTGCCTGCCAACCTCAGTTGGACAAGCTACGTGCTCTATCAGACCGAGAGCCGCCTTGACAAAAAAGGCGAACACTATTATATAAATTCCTACTATGACATGAGAAATGGTCAGATGCACGTTGAGACGATGCAAGGTGATACACTAGATGTGGTCGCCGTAAGTGACACGTATGAGACGCTTGGCATGGACGAAATACACCATGTCGCGCAAATGGGTGCTGACGAGTGGATGGTCGATGAGTCAATGTTCAGTCTCTCCCAACTGCACCGCGACATGCAAGCCAAACGAGCCGTCTACTTGGGCACCGATGAATTTAAGGGTCAGAAGGTCTATCGTATTCGTGCCGCTAATGGTCTTGTGCTGCTGCTTGATATGCATTATTTGCCCGTGAATGTGTTGCGCGGTGCAGTTGGCTCCGGCACAGGCGAGCCAGTCTATGACACTTTGCAGCTTTTGTCGCACGCGCAGGTATCAGAGTCCATGTGGAATATGGGTGTGCCAACGGGCTTCCAAATGGGGAGGTTACCTGAAAAGCCATAGAATTTATATGGGGAAAAACTCTTTATGCTTTGGTTAGAATTAACCGTGAAGGCTCACCCAGAGGCTGTAGAGTCGGTCAGTGAACTGCTGAGTCGCTATATTCCGAGCGGTGTGGCAATTGAGGAACCGATTGAATTGCTCGGTGAGGGACAAGAGTATCGTGTGCTTACCGGGCAACCAGTGAGCGTGCATGCCTATGTGCCCATTGATGGCAAGCAAGAGGAAGTGCGCCAGCACATTGAAGAGGGACTATGGCACTTAGCATGTCTGGGAGAACACTTCGTCAGCGCAATGCAGACGCGTGTTGTTGATGAGCAGGATTGGGCTAATGCTTGGAAGGACTACTTCCATGTGACCCATATTGGGCAGCGCCTCGTCATTCGCCCATCGTGGCGTGAGTATACACCTAAGTCAGACGAGGTCGTACTCACTCTTGACCCTGGCATGGCTTTCGGCACTGGACTGCATCCCACTACGCGCATGTGTCTTGAGCAGATTGAACAATGTACGCAGCCAGGAATGCAAGTGCTAGACGTCGGCACAGGTTCGGGCATTCTCGCTCTGGCGGCGGCTAAATTAGGTGCTACCTACGTCTATGCGCTCGATAATGACAGCGTCGCTGTCGAGAGTGCAACCAGCAATGTAGCAATGAACGAGCTGGAGGAGCGTGTCAAAGTTGTACTGGGTGTGCTCGACGAGCAAGAGGCGGTACGTATGGCGGGTAAGTACGATCTCGTGGTGGCAAATATCATCGCCCACGTCATTGGCTTACTTGCGCCGCAACTGGCACGAGTGCTGACCCCCGACGGCCTACTAATTGTGAGTGGCATCGTTGAAGCGCGTCTGCACGATGCCCTTGACCCTCTGTTGGCACAGCGACTAGAAGTGATCGATAGAGTGATGATTGATGATTGGATAGCGCTGATGCTACGTAAACAGGAACACTAACCAATGCATCGCTTTTTTGTAACGCCAGAATTACTAAAGAACGCCGGGCCAACATCAACCATACTGCTGCCCGAGAAACTTGCTCACCAAGTGCGTGATGTGTTACATCTAGCCATTGGTGAACAGCTCATCTTGCTTGATAACAGCGGTGACGAGTTCGTCTGCACTGTAGCGGGGAGTGGGCGGATGGGCGTAGAGGTAGAGATGAGAGAGCGTAAGGCGGGCAAGACTGAGCCTTCTATACGTATCATCCTCTGTCAGGCGCTACTCAAATCGGCGCGTTTCGAGTGGGTTCTGGAGAAGGGGACCGAGCTAGGTGTCGCTGTCTTTGTCCCTACGCTCTGCCGACGCTCTTTGCCTGGGTTAA
>JAFATZ010000444.1 GCA_019243675.1 Ktedonobacteraceae bacterium
CGTGCTCGGCAACCAGCTCTGGGAGCAGAGGAAGGGAGATCAGGCTATTGATCTGTACACAAAAGCTCGCAAGTTACGACAGCATGACCCACAAATTAACTACGCCCTAGGCCGCGCTTATACAGGTGTGGGACGCTATGATCAAGCAATAGAGTATCTTACCCTTGCTGTCAATGAGGACACAGAATTTGCACAGGCTCATTGGCAATTGGGAATTGCGACTCGCCTTCAAGCAGACAAGACCTACGGGAAGATGGGAGATGAGGAGCAACGAGACGAAGACTATCGTAAAGCCATCATCGAATTAAAGCGTGCTATTACACTGCTGCCCAACTACGAGGATGCCCTTGGGGCTCTCGGTGGAACATATCGACGCCTGAAGAAGTATCAATCCTCACTGAAATATTACAAGGAAGCCCTGAAGGCCAATCCTCAATCGTCGTATGCACGTGGCAATGTGGCTCTCCTTGCCTGGCATGAAGGAGATCTGACTAGCGCTCGTGAAGCCTTTAGTAAGACAGAAGAGATCGCAACCGAGCGTATCAATGCGCATATATCAGAGGACCCTTACTGGGATTTTTATGATCGTGGGCTGGCAAAGTTAGTGTTGGGGCAAAAAGCAGCCGCACTCGAAGATTATCGCACTGCCAGTGGATTAACACGCACTACCAGCGATTTCGAGAGTGTTCTGGATGGCATGAAGTTTCTCCAAGAAGTCGAGCCACAGCGGTCCATAGATGGTCTAGACCAAGCATTTAAGATAGTCAGCCAGGCAAGAGAAGAGCTAGAGATGCCTCCCACCGCATCTACATAAAGATCACAGTTTTTTTCTTTGCAACACGTATCAATCTCCCTACGTAATACATTGCAGTAACACAATAAAAATTGAGTAAGAACGATGAGGTATAGCATGATGCGAAGAGTAACTACCCTTGGACTCGATGAACGCTGGGAGCGCGTTCTGGCGTATGCACTTTTTTGGGTGTCGGGTGTGCTCTTGCTCCTGATTGAGAAGAATCATAACATACGCTGGCATGCAGCGCAGTCGGTGATTACCTTCGGCGGCCTATCGGTGCTCATGTTCGCTGTAAGTATGCTCAAAGGATGGCTTGCCTGGATTCCCCTACTCGGCCTGCTGACAAACTTTGGTCTGGGTCTATTGCTCAACGCACTATGGTGGACAACAATAGTGCTCTGGATATGGTTGATGGTGATGGCCTGGACACGCTCAGACTATTGCTTACCCTTTGTCAGCAAATGGGTACGCTATCTTCTTTGAGAGGTAGGGGCCAGATTTATCGTGCCCCCGATTTATCGTGCCCCCGTTGGGGCCTTCTTATTTGTAAAGAAGGCCAAGTGTGACCCCAAAGGCAAGATGACGCACAAGGTTGTGCGAAAAAGACTTCCAGTTGGCAAGGTGGGGCATTTCTCCTTCCTTAATCAGGGGATGATATTTGTCGGCAAGCGGCGTTAACCACCAGACACTCGCAACAAAAACTTCTCCAAAGATCGTCCCCTTTAACCAGTTTGGGCCAGGAAGAAAGTGCTTAGCGACTGCTGCGTAAATCTCTGCTAAGGCTACGCCATTCAGCAGGTGGATTATCCACGCGAGCAAAAAGAACGTTTTTGAACGCCTTCTCCGCTCTAAAAGCCCCTCAATAAAACGCACATCACTAAAGGGATTGTCAAAAAGCACCATATCCCCTTCCATAGCAATACTGTAGACCACTGTCGCCATAAGTCCCGCAACAGCAGCGCGTCCTGGTCGCCAGTCTCGCGCAATAACTCGACGTGATAGTGCCAAAACATTCATGTGTGCCTCCCCTTGCTGCTTTTTCTATAATGCTGTATGCTACTCTTTAGTAGAGTCTACGAACGCTGTTCCTAATGTGAACACGAAATAGTACCTCAAAGGGTTTGCGGCTTTTTTGTTACGGAAAGTAACCATCATTAGTTCTATTTTACAGGAGACAGATAAATTGACAAAAAAACGTTCAGTGAGAAGAACGTGCTCTCTATGCACCCACTGGTTGAAGCGGCAAGTCACAGTAGAGTGATGCTCTTGCATAGGTGTCTTCTATCACATAGTACTTTTAGCCATACGATGTTGTGACTATTGTATCATATCAACGTATCTTATCTTGTAGTTCATTCTTAAGTTATCAAGTAGAAGGCACCGCCACGGGTCAAAGCCTAGTAAAAGTGAGGAGCAATAGTGATTACGTGTAACCACTGTGGAAACGAAAACCCTGCTAGTGCAGTGATGTGCCAAAAGTGTGGGAAACCGTTTGCTACTAGAACTGAGAGCGAGTCAGGTCAAAAAAATGTGGGAAGAGAGCAGCAGGGATTACCTGCGTGGCTGGAGTCCTTACGGGCTAGCGAGCGACCTGTGACATCGAACTACATTCCCCCTATTTATACAGGCGATCTTGCCGATGAAGGAAGCGTACCGAGTTGGATGCGTCCGCAGCAGAATGATGCTATTGATAATCCTCCCTCTCATCCATATTCTCCCCTGCGCCCTGCGTCGACATCAGCACCGAATACTGACGAAGGAATGCTTGCAAAGGGGATTTCGGCAAGATCACTCATTGATGAGCAAACACTACCGAAATGGTTGCAAAAAGACAAGCAAGCAGCAGGGCCGCAGAGTAGGCTTGATGCTTCAAGTCTGATAGAACAAGATGCTATGCCCGCGTGGTTGAAGGCGATACAACCTCAGCCTGCTGTTATACAGCCGCAAGTACAAGCTGTAACACCCCCTACCGACTTCTCGGCCAGGGACCTGATCGACCAATCCTCTTTGCCGAAGTGGTTATCTGGACAAGAGGCAGGAACCTCTACAAATCCTGGACAAATGGGTGCGCCAGGACAGGGGTTTTCTGCGTCCTCGCTGCTCGATATGAACGCCATGCCTCGCTGGTTGCAAGAGATTAGCAAGGAGCACCGGGCTAAAGGTATGATGCCTGCTGGCTCTCTCATTGAGGCAAACTCTCTACCGACATGGCTACGTGAGGAAAATGAACAGCAGCAAATGGGAATGCAAGCCCCTCAGCAGGAAGGGGTAGCCTCTCTACGAGGGGAGAACATACGCGTGCCTAATCGTCCTCGCAACGGCAAAGGCTCGAATGAGGAAAGCAAGGTTGCCGCTGATGTCTTTGCCTCTATGCTTGATGTTACTCCAACATCTGCACCTTTGCCAACTTCCCAGCCTGATGCTCAGGTTCCACAGAGAGATGCTGCTAATACAGTAGCCGAGCAAGCTGTGCCGTTACAAGGATTTATAGAGCAGCAGCCTCAGGAGTCTCATCAGTTACTGCCGCCGTTTCAACAACAGGCGGCCCAAGTCTACGAGCCTAGTCCTATTAGCGATTATCCTCAACCGATAGGGCAACCAACTCAGGCGGCGTTGCAGCAAGAAAACAATAGTTCTCTAGGCGTGCCCATGCAGGCGACAGGTACACAGAAACCTGCTGCAAAACCTGCTAAGCGTGGATTTTTCGAGTTCTTCCGCAGTTGGTTTTCACGCTAGCAGCAGAGAAGAAGGATACTGGACATGTATACACAACCCTCTCCAGGAGAAGGACAGGGGCCAGTACAGCGTTCTAATTTAGCCATAGTAAACTCTCTACTAGTGGCTGATTGTGGTGCTGTATGCACAAAGGTTTCCCTTTTTGGGCTTGTCGAAGGCCAATATCGTTTGATGGCGCGAGGAGAAGCGCCTACAACGATAGTGCCTCCACAAGAGGATATCACCGAGGGAATCATTCAGGCGATTCGTGTGATTGAGTTTATCACTGGCCGCCGTTTTGTCTCTGATGGTCATATTCTCTCTCCTGAGCAGCCAATAGGCGATGGTGTAGATATATTCATTGCCACTGTAAGCGCGGGTGAGCCTATTCGCGTGGCTGTGCTCGGCGCTGTGACTCCAGAACTTGAGGCGCTGGCTGCTCAGGCCGTCTCTGGCCTCTATGCAGAGACGTATGCAATCCCATCCCCATCATTTCTGGCTGTTAAGAGGCCCGTATCCGTTAGCAAGGTGCCCGGAATGGTTGCAGTAGGAGCCTCTGGAGGTCCACCTAGTGATCCAAATGGTACAAGTGGAGCTTGGACAAAAGAGCGGATTTCCATGGAATGGGAGCAGCAACTCACCCGCATTAAAGAGCTTCAGCCTCACACTGTCCTCATGGTTGGCCAAGCCGATGGACCAGCCGGTCCCACTCCCATACAAGAGGCATGCCAACTACTGGTTAACACGTTCCGCCAACAGAACGAACAACGTGGTGCAAGCTCTTCCTCTAGCGGAGCACCACAACAGACCGCCAACAATCAAATCTCTGTCCTCTACGCCGCTGCGCCTCAATATGTACAGGCCGCCCAACGCATGCTGCATGGAGTAGCAAATGTAGCTCCTGTGAACGCCCTGGTCTCTCAAGACCAACTAGGTTCGATCAATGTTGCTATGGGCACCCTACATGAACGTAATATTATTCAACGTCTACCCGGTTACAAGCGTCTGCGTACCTGGTCGAGCACAAAGACCGTTGCTACTGCCACCTCGCTGAGTAGCCTCGTACGTTTCCTAGCACAACATTACTCCATGAGTGTAACAGCAGTAGATGTTGGAGGGATGACCACGACGGTAATGGTGACCCGTGAGAATGGCGAGTTCACTCCGAAAGTGAACCCCGGTGTAGGAATCGGTCCGGGCATCGGCTCTATTTTACAGCAAGCGGGGTTCAAGCGCATAGCACGCTGGTTGCCCTTTACAGTCAGCGAGGATGAAATGCGCCAGTTTGTGCTGGACCGTGTGTTAAACCCTCACGTCCCTCCGGCCAATGCGCGTGAGTTGCACCTATGTCAGGCATTTGCGCGTGAAGCGATTCTTTTGACGGTCCAAACGGCGCAGAATAACAGCTTTGAATGGCCCAACGCCGATCTCATCTTGGCAAGCGGCGGCATTTTTGCCCACGCGCCAAAATTTGGGCAGGTAGCCGGAATGTTATTAGACGCACTGCAACCTAAAGGTGTCACTTCGCTTGTGCTAGACCGCGCTATGCTCATCTCACAACTGGGTGCCGTGGCTACCGTAGCACCAATCGCCGCTGTCCAAGTAAACGAGAACGATGCTGTAACGTATCGCCTGGGCACCTGCCTTATTCCCTTTGGCGACATACAGCCCGGACAACCAGCAGTGCGCGTCGGCTTAGAGCATAGGAATGGACGCAAGGTTGAAGTCAACGTGATGGGCGGCACTATTGAGGTCATTCCATTACAGATGAACGAGCAGGCTCTCCTCACAATATTTCCTGCTCCCACCGTCGATGTTGGTCTAGGTCCAGGAGAGCGCGCGCGCGCTGCTGAGGAGATCGATGGTGGGTTGGTAGGCCTGATCGTTGATGCACGTGGGCGGCCGCTACTACTGCCCGATGCTGAGGAAGATCGCCGAGCATGTGTACTTCAGTGGTATAAAGCCCTAAGTATGTAGCACATCAAATAACGGCTTTTCCACATTTCTAAGAAGTTATCCACATATTACCATAGTAATATGTGGATAACCTTTTGCCCTTTTTGCAGGATTCATAGAGGCAGCAATAAAGATATTCCCATCATATCGTGCGGAGGCACAATCCCTAGAGCCTGCAGTATTGTCGGCGCAACATCAGCTAGAATACCGTCGGAGCGCAGACGCGCCTGAGCAAGCTGCGGCGCTACAAGATAGAGGGGCACAGGGTAGGTCGTATGCGCTGTATATGGCTTACCCGTATCGTATTCAATAAGCTGCTCAGCATTGCCATGATCGGCTGTAATCAACACAGCACCATTCATTGCTAGCGTTGCTTCGACAATCCGCCCGACACCTGTATCTACCGCCTCAACCGCCTTCATTGCCGCCGTAAGCACTCCTGTATGACCAACCATGTCAGCGTTGGCGTAGTTCATCACTACAAAATCGTAGTCGCCGCTGCGAATGCGCTCAATGGCGGTATCGGTGACACCTGCTGCGCTCATCTCTGGCTGCAGATCGTATGTTGGTACTTTAGGTGAAGCCACCAGTACACGGTCCTCTCCTGGAAAGGGAAGTTCGCGTCGACCATTGATAAAATAGGTGACATGGGCATATTTTTCGGTTTCGGCGCTGTGGAACTGGCGTAGCCCCTGTTGTGCAATGACCCGCGCCAAGGGCATATCTACCTCGTCGGCGCGGTAGGCCACCTCGGCATCAAGCCCTTCCTCGTATTCGGTCATCATGGTATAACATAGATCGGCCAGACACGACCCGCGCTCAAACTTGCCCTGAGCCTGTGGTGGAAGCTGATGCAATACAAATGCTTTGGTAAGTTGGCGTGCCCTGTCTGGGCGGAAATTGTAATGGATGACTGCATCCCCATCCTTGACCAAGGCGACAGGCTGATTCTCCTCCCTAATAACCGTAGGAAAGATAAACTCGTCGGTAATCTTCTCCTCATGAGAGTGCTGAATCGCCTGCAGTGCGGAACTTGCCTGTTGACCCTCGGCGCGGGTCATGGCAAAATAGGTCAATGCCGTGCGCTCCCAGCGATTGTCGCGGTCCATCGCATAGTAGCGCCCACTTACTGTCGCCACCTTGGCCGCGTGTTTACCACCGATCTCCTGCGCACGTGCCTGCAAGTGCCGCATAAATTCGATACTGCCTGTAGGAGAGGTATCACGGCCATCGGTAAATGCATGAATGTAGACGCCCTCGACACCATGCACCTGAGCTAACTGTAGCAGCGCCTCAAGGTGTGACTCGTGTGCGTGGACACCACCATTGCCGAGCAGACCGCACAAATGAAGCTGTGACTGGTTGCGCTTAACATGCTCAATTGCTTTGAGCAGAGCTGCATTGTGAAAGAAAGAGCCATCACGGATTGACTCACTTACACGCGTATAGTCCTGCAGGACGCGTTTCCCTGCACCGATGTTCTGGTGACCTACCTCAGAATTACCCATCTGCCCCTCCGGCAAGCCAACTGCTTCACCGGAAGTCCTGACTGCTGTATGGGGCCACTTACGGGCTAATTCGTCTATGTTGGGAGTGCGGGCGAGGGCAATAGCATTGCCCTCCTTGCGCGGATTGATACCCCAACCATCCATGATAATCAAAACAAATGGGCGAGGACGCTCTGCCATTGTCACACTCATGTAGATATGTTCTCCTTGACCTTTGCTAAGGTAACTTTTGCCCTGGCTATCGTCTCCGCTTCCAGTCCCTCCAATGCCAGGGCACGCTCTATGTCTTTTTGCGCGTGCATAAGTAGACGCATACGGTCGGCGGGTCGTGTATCGCGAGACTCGGCTTGGGCGAGGCGTTGAGCAGCCAGAGCGACGAGTGCAGCACCGATGGAAGGGCCATTGTGCATGCTGCGGGCAATACGCCAGGCACGGGTAATGGAGGTAGCAGCCTCGCTAAGTTTGCCCTGAGCCTGGAGCACGGTAGCAAGCCCTACGCGCCAAGTGCTCATGTAGTGCAGATCGCCGAAGTGATCGGCTAGTTCGAGACCACGGCGATACCAGTTTTCGGCTCCGTGTAGATCACCGGAGGCTGCGGCGAGTTCAGCTAAGTTGCTAAAGATGACCGAGATGAGCGGGCTATCGTTGATGTGCTCGGCTAGGTTCAGACTGCGATCCAGGGCAGCTTGGGCCAGTTCGTAGTCTCCACGCTTGAGGTACACATGGCCGAGGTTGCAGCAGACATGGGCAAACTCGCGTTTATGGTCATATTGCTCGTAGATAGCAAGAGCAGTGTTGAGGTGCATAAGGGCCTCGTCACGGCGTCCAATGGCGTTAGCGATAGAGCCGAGCAGGCGATGCGTGCGCCCCAAGTTGATGGGATCGCCCTCAAGTGTGCGTTGCGTGCGTGTCGTCTGCTGAGTTGGCCGTGCTGCTACATTGATGGTCCCATGCGTTTGCTTTACTCTGGAGAAGAGGGTCAGCGCCTCCTGTGCCACCTTTTGCGCTTCTTCGTAGCGCCCCTCTTGCCAGTAAAGCATGCCTTGCAGGTAGCGCAGTCTAGCCCAGGCTTGGCCAATGCTCAAACCACTGGCAGATAACACCTGCCCTCCGCGCTCGAAGCACTGACGCGCTAGTTCGCTGTTGCCCATGTTGCGCCGTGCTTGCCCAATCTCACCCCAGATCAGCGCCTGTATCTGCGCCTCATATTGCACGTCATAGCGTACTTTCTGCATGGCACGCTTTGCCAGCAACCGCTCATAGAGTTGAGCAGCTTCTTCAAAGTTGCCCAGGATCATCGTACATTCTGCAAGGCGCTCCAGCACGGCTAGCGACGTTTCATCAGCACTGGCAGTATCGCTTTCACTGACTACTGGACCCTTCAATTGTTCTACGACCACGCGGTAGTGGCGCTCAGCCTCGGCATAGGCTGATAGTCCGTAAGCGTAGTCACCAGCCAAGACCGCGTAGTGGATGATCTTTGCCACATCGGCTTCGCTGGATACAAGGTGATGCGTGATCATGGCCGCAACCTCTTCTTCGTGCCCCTTGTACATCTGCTGCAGGACATCAGCAGCGCGCTGATGCATGCGCACACGGCGCACAGCGGAGATACTATCATAAAGATGACTGACAAGCAGGGGATGCCAGAAGTGATAGATGATGTGTGTACCCATTCCTTCTTCTGTAATCACACCGGCTTGCAGTGCCTCTTCGAGCAGATCGAGTACAGTGTCTTCGTCCATACTCGCTAGGCTCGCCTCCATTGAGCAGATCAGAGGAAACGCGAAGGAGCCACCTAGCACAGCAGCGCTCCACAGCAGTTGTTGACATTCTTTGCTCAGCCGCTTCATACGATGATCGAGGGCGGCTGTCACATTCTTTGGCAACTGTGGTGGTGTACTGCGTGCTAATTCCTCTGCAAAGAAGGGGTTACCATGGGCATTGCTCTGGATATGCTGCACCATTGACTGCGACAGGTTAGGGACATACGAGATCAGCATAGCGATCTCCTCTGGCGTCAGAGGCTCAACCCTCATGGTCGAGACCGAGTGCTCACGTTGCATATGTTCGACGAGCCGAAGCAGGGGATGCCTAGAATGTCCACTTAATTCGTTCTTACGGCACGTCCCCAGCAGTAACAGAGGATAGCCTTGCAGATGGCGCGCCAAGTACCCCAATAATTCGCAGCTACTCGTATCGGCCCATTGCACATCGTCCAGCACGATCAACAGCGGTGTTTCAGCGCTCAAACCCGTGAGCAGTCCATGTACAGCCTCCCACAGGCGCAATTGCTCCTGCTCGCGCAGTGAAGGAGGAATGGCACTTGACGATGGTGGGTAACTGCTCTGTAGTTCTGGCAGCAGGGAGCGTAGGGGAATAAGCGTGTCGCGCAGGGAGAGCGGGGTTGTTGCCTGTGCAGTTTGTGGGGTAGCCACTCCGAGAGGACCGAGAAGTCCCAGCGCTTTGCGCAATACATCAATCCAGATGCGATAAGGAATGCCGCCTTCCTGAGCATAAGCGCGGCTCCAGATCACCGACCAGCCTCTGTCACGCGCCTGGCGGCTTGCCTCCTCTGCCAGCCGAGTCTTGCCAATACCAGCATCACCGAGCAACAACATACATTGGGGACGGCGCTGAGTGTCCAATGGAAGTGCCGCGTAACTTGATAGGACAGGGCTATTGTGTTGACTCACGCTGTCCTGTTCTACTTGTAGTAGCAAGTCACCTAGTGTCCGCAACTCGTGTGTACGTCCCACCAACGGGCTTCGATGCGTGCGCCCCACCTGTACGGCTTCCACTGAATCAGCCTCAACTTCTTTCATTTGCGGGATAGTAAGCCCCTCTTGCATCCCGAATGGCAAACGTTTGCCTATATACGTACGCGTCGTCTGACCATTCACCGTATGGTACGCGTACCAGTAGGGACCGTGCCCTACACCTTGGCGACATTTACGACAGCTAGGCTTACCACAGTAGCTTACTTGCTGATGATAGGTTACCTTGCCGTCCATCTCGTAGGCTCCTTTGAGTATGAATAGTATACTATAGGCGTCAATCAAGCACTATAGCATAGTAGTTGGGTAATCTTCTACTTTTTTGTGCCATCTTTGCCGTTCGCGAAATAAAATTGTGGTGTTTTTGAAGCTGAAAGCTCTCAAAAACACCACAATTTTATTTCGCGAGCCAGTCTTAAAACGTCACAGGTAAACTCATGAGGTTACGCAAAATGGGGGACTGTGCCCACGTCACTTGTTCTGGATCAACCGCCAGGCGCAGGTGAGGTAGACGTTGCAGCAAGGTACTGAAAGCAATCTGACCTTCCAAGCGCGCCAGCGGTGCTCCCAGACAGTAATGGATGCCTTTGCCGAAGGCTAAATGCTGATTCTCATGGCGCGTAATATCCAGCAGCTCGGGATCATGGAAATGCTGCGGATCGGTGTTCGCTGCGACCAAGGAGACAAACACCATCTCGCCTTTGCGTATCAGCTTGTCATGCATGACGACGTCCTCGCTGGCCCAGCGCGGCGCGGCGAGACTCACCGGAGCTGTGTAGCGCAATAGTTCTTCGATGGCCGAGGGAATCAAGGAAAGGTCCTGCTGGAGCAGATGCATCTGTTCAGGATGCTCTAACAG